>NZ_JBHXJK010000055.1:0-56001 GCF_042723255.1 Amycolatopsis thailandensis | reverse complement strand
CCGCGACACCAACCGACCCCCGTTGAGGCGTTGCGGACCCCCCCCGAGAACAGGACGCCCCCCATCCTTGCGCCTGGCGCAAGGAAGGGGGCCTTCATGTACTTGGGTCGGGTGAGGAGCGACCGGACTCGGTGGGCACAACACCCGCGCCACCACGACGAACAGTCCTAGGACTCCAAGTACCGAAGCACCGCGAGAACCCGCCGGTTGTCCCCCTCGGACTGAGGCAGCGCCAGCTTCCCGAAGATGCTCGACACGTACTTCTCCACCGAGCCTGCCGAGAGGAACAGCGCCGCCGCGATGGCCGAGTTCGACCGGCCCTCGGCCATCAGGCCCAGCACCTCCCGCTCCCGCGGCGTGAGCCCGGCGAGCGCGTCCGTCTTCCGGGTGGCGGTGAACAGCTGGCTCACCACTTCCGGGTCGAGCACGGTCTCACCTTCGGCGACCCGCCGGAGCGCGTCGAGGAAGTCCGAAACCTCCGCGACGCGGTCCTTCAGCAGGTAGCCGACGCCGCCCGCGCGGTCGGCCAGCAGTTCCGTCGCGTACTGCGTCTCGACGTACTGCGAGAACAGCAGGATCGCGCACCCCGGCACTTCGGCGCGCAGCGCGATCGACGCGCGCAGTCCTTCGTCGGTGTGCGTCGGCGGCATCCGAATGTCCACAATGGACACATCCGGCCGATGCTCGCGCACCGCCGCGCACAGGCTTTCGCCGTCGGCGACGGCCGCGACGACCTTGTGCCCCCGAAGGTTCAGCAGCTCGACGAGCCCCGCCCGGAGGATGGCCGAATCCTCCGCGATCACGACGCGCACGCCGCCCCCTATTTCCGTAAAGGTATTTCCGCGCTGATCACCGTAGGTCCTCCCGGAGGACTGTCGATGTCGAGCCTGCCGTCCACCGTCGCGAGCCGTTCGGCGATCCCGGCGAGCCCGCCACCGCGTTCCGGCCTGGCCCCGCCTTCGCCACCGTCGCGCACCACGAGCCGCAAGGCGTCACCGACGATACCGACGTCGACCTCGATCGCGGCGGAAGTGTGTTTCGCGGCATTGGTCAGCAGCTCGGCGACGGTGAAGTAGGCGATGGTCTCCAGCGACGGCGACGGCCTGCTCGGCAGGCCCACGCTGATCCGCGCGTCGATGCCCGAGCCCGCGGCCAAAGTGGACAGCGCGACGTCGAGGCCGGCGTCGAGCGCGGCGGGGTGGATGCCGCGGGCGAGGTCACGCAGTTCGACCAGCGCCTGTTTCGCGTTGGCGTGCGCGGCGGTGACCAGGGCGGTGACCTGCTCGATGTCGCCGTCGCCGCCGGACAGCTCGTCCTTCGCGATGCCGAGCTTCATCGCCAGCGCGACCAGCTGGGCCTGCGCGCCGTCGTGCAGGTCGCGTTCGATCCGGCGTAACCGCCACGTCGCGTCGTCGACCGCGCTCGCCCGGCTGCGTTCGAGGTCACGCACGCGTTTGGAGAGGTCTTCGGCGCCGAGGATCCCGCGCACCAGCAGCCGGTCGAACTCGGTCAGCCCGTGGACCACCCACGGCATCGCCAGCAGCACGGCCAGCCCGGTGAGGGCGAGCGGCAGGGTGAGGGGCCAGGCACCGACGTGAAGGTCGAACGTCGGCATGGCTTCACCGTTCAGGGTGAACCAGAAGAACGGGTACGTCAGCGTGCTCACGGCGTACACGAACAGGACCGCGACCAGGAAGAACTCGATCAAGGCCACCGGGAGCCGGATCAGCAGGTAGGCGATCGACCGCCAGCCGCTCGGGTCCGCGATCTTGCTCTTGATCCCGTTCCACAGGCCCGGCCGCAACTCGGGCCGGTCGGGCGCGGTGACCGTCGTCCCGAGCAGCATCCGTGAC
The DNA here is from genome assembly GCF_042723255.1 of Amycolatopsis thailandensis. NCBI lineage: Bacteria > Bacillati > Actinomycetota > Actinomycetes > Pseudonocardiales > Pseudonocardiaceae > Amycolatopsis > Amycolatopsis thailandensis. Next base: position 54,148 of record NZ_JBHXJK010000055.1, on the reverse strand, counting down.
AGGCCGATGTGCGCGGAGCCGATCAGCCGCGCGCCCGCTACGACGCCGATGAGCACCGGCAGCCCGACGGTGAGCAGGCTCAGGGCCGTCCCGAAGAGGAGCCCGAAGACGACGAGAACGGCGAGCACCAGCGTCAAGGGCGCGCCGACGATCACCCACGCCAGCTCTCCCCAGTACGCGCGGTTCAGCTGCGAGCCGAGGACGCGCCCGGGAAGGGCGAAACGGGTGATCACGGCTTCAGCTTGCCGTGACCACCCGCCCCACGCCCATCCAGGTTTCCCTAGTCTTCGCGGGTTTCGTCCGCCTGCGCGCGCTGGGACGCCTCGCGCATCTCGATGACGTCCGTGAGCCAATCGCCGGTCTCGCGGGCGATGTCCCGGATCGCGCCGGTGATGATCGTCGCGATGTTGCCGATATGGGTGGCCGCGGACTCGGTGACCTCTTGGACCACGTCCTTGGTGCTTTCGAACTGACCGACCATGTCAGACACCTTAAGCCGCTCGGAGGGTCTTGTCGCTCTCCACGGTAGCCGGAGTGCGGGGCTCGCCGTTCCACGGAAGGGCCAGTTTCACGATCTTCTTGGCCACCGAGAACAGCTGCTTGTGCAGGGGACCGGTGTTGTACGGGAGGCCGTACTTCTCGCAGATCGCCCGCACCTCGCCCGCGATCTCCGGGTAGCGGCGCGCCGGGATGTCCGGGAACAGGTGGTGCTCGATCTGGTGCGAGAGGTTCCCGGTCATGACGTGGAAGAGCTTGCCGCCGGTGATGTTCGCCGACCCGAGGATCTGCCGCAGGTACCACTGGCCTCGCGACTCGTTCTCGGTCTCCTCTTCGGTGAAGCTCTCGACGTCGGCGGGGAAGTGCCCGCAGAAGATGATCGAGAACGCCCACAGGTTGCGGGTCAGGTTCGCGGTCGCGTTGCCGAGGAAGGTCAGCGGCGCGAGCGGACCGGTCAGCAGCGGGAAGAGCACGTAGTCCTTGCCGACCTGGCGGCCCGCCTTGCGCACGATCTTCTTCAGCACCGGAACGTTCTCGGCCCAGGTCCGCTCGCCCTTCGCGACCCTGTCGACCTCCAGATCGTGCAGCATGACGCCCCACTGGAAGAACAGCGCGAGCAGCGTCGCGTACACCGGGTTGCCCAGGTAGTAGGGGTTCCACTTCTGCGCCGGATCCATCCGCAGGATGCCGTAACCGATGTCCCGGTCCTTGTCGAGGATGTTCGTGTACGTGTGGTGGATGTAGTTGTGGGAATGGCGCCAGTTCTCCGACGGCGCGACGGTGTCCCATTCGAACTTCTGCGAGCTCAGCGCCGGGTCACGCGTCCAGTCGTACTGACCGTGCATGACGTTGTGGCCGATCTCCATGTTGTCGAGGATCTTCGCCACCGAAAGCGCGGCGACGCCGGCGACCCACGCGGGCGGGAAGAACCCGGCGAACAGCAGTCCGCGGCCGGCGACCTCGAGCGCGCGCTGCGTCTTGATGACGTTGTGGATGTAGTCGACGTCGACCTGGCCGAGGTCGGCGACGATCCGCTGCCGGATCTCGTCCAGTTCGCGGCCGAAGTCCTCGACCTGTTGCGGGGTCAGTTTGTCCTGCAAGCCCGTCATGACCGGTCCTTTCTAAGCGTTGATCTCGACGTCCCCGACCGGGACGGAGATGCAGAGCTGGATCTCTTCGTTCTCTTCGCTGGAGGTCTCGCCCGTCTTGGCGTTGCGCACGCAGCCGGAGGTCTTGATCTGGGTGCAGGAGAAGCAGATGCCCATCCGGCAGCCGTGTTCCGGGCTGAGTCCCGCGTCTTCGGCCTGCTCCAGCAGCGGTTTCCCGGAGTTTTCGAACTCGCGGCCGCTGCGCGCGAACCGGACCTGCCCTTCGGCGTTCTCGGTGTCGAAGGTGAGCGCCGGTGGCGTGAACTCCTCGGTGTGCAGTTGTGCACCGAGGCCGTCGGCCTCGAACGCCTCACGGACCGAATCCATCAGCGGCTTCGGGCCGCACAGGAAGGTCTCGGCGTCGGGGTACCACGGCGCGGCCTCCGCGAGGTGCTCCTTCGAGAAGAAGCCGTGCAGGTCGCCGCCGGTTTTCGCGTGAGTGAACGCGTGTACCACGCGCAGGCCGGGCAGGCGGCGGGCGAGGTCGGCGAGCTCGGCGCGGTAGAGCGCGTCGTCGGCGCCGTTGGAGTAGTGCAGGAAGGCGACGTCGCCCTCGTGCTTCTCGTCCGCCAGCGTGCGCAGCATCGACAGGACGGGCGTGATCCCGCTCCCGCCGCTGAGCAACAGGATCCGCCGGGGCCTCGGCGACGGCAGGGTGAACTCACCGTCCGCAGTGGACAGTCCGAGGACGGAGCCCGTGGTGATCGTGCGGTTCAGATGCCGCGAAACAAGCCCCTGCGGGTCGGCCTTGATGGTCAGTTCCAGTGAGCCGTCGTGCTCCGAACCAGCGGGTGAGTAGCAACGGGTCCGGCGGACGCCGTCGATCTCGACGGTCACCCGCACGTACTGGCCCGCGACGTGACCCCGCCAGGCCCGGCTCGGCCGGATGGTCAGCGTGACCGTGTCGGGTGTCTGCCTCCGGACGCCGGTGACCAGGCCGCGGATCTCGCGGCGGACCAGCATCGGATCGACGAGTTCGAGGTAGCGGTCCATTCCGTGGGGCGTGAGCAGGGCCTCGGCCAGCGAGGCCAGCCGCCTGGCCCTGCGCGGTACCAGTGCCGTCATCACTTTCTCCCAATTTCAGTGAACGCTTGTACACTCAACAGTGAAGTGGCGAAGATCCCGCTTGTCAACGTGAGAGGACGGCGATGTGACGTGGGTGATACCGCGGAGGCGATTACGCTGTCGGTCGTGACAACTGAGCCCGTTTCCCGGCAGGAGCGCAAACAGCGCACGCGTCAAGCGCTGCTGGACGCGGCGCTCGACCTGGTCGCGGAACGCGGGTTCTCCGGACTCAGCCTGCGCGAGGTCGCGAAACAGGCCGGGATCGTGCCGACGGCGTTCTACCGCCATTTCGCGTCGATGGACGAACTCGGTGTGGCGCTCGTCGAGGAGTCCATGCGCACCCTGCGCACGATGATCCGCTCCGCGCGCACGAGGCCGTCGGCGTACAACGACATGATCCGCTCGTCCGTACGCGTGCTGCGCGAGCACGTGCGGGCGCACGAGGACCATTTCCACTTCCTGACCAGGGAGCGGTACGGCGGCACCGGCCCGGTCCGGCAGGCGATCGGCTTCGAGCTCAAGCTCTTCGTCAGCGAGCTCGCCGTCGACCTCGCGCGGTTCGACTTCCTCCGTGACTGGAGCACCGAGGATCTGCACCTGCTCGCCGACCTGATCGTGACGACCATGCTCACGACGGTGCTGGAGCTGCTCGAAACACCTTCACGTGACGACGAGATCGTGCGCACGGCCGAACGGCGGCTGCGGTTGATCTTTCTGGGCGTGCCGAGCTGGCGGAGTGTTCCGTAACCGGCGAAACCCTTGCTCCGTAAGTGGGGCTGAAAGCGTCCTTCACCGCATGACACGGGGTGAAGGACGCTTTCGTCACATCGGACGAGGGGAAAGCCCCCTTCGCCACGCCGTGCTTGAGCCCGGATCTCGCGTGCTTGAGCCCGGATCTCGCGTGACTGGAGGCCGCACTCGGTGTTCCGCCCCCCGATCACGCGAGTTCCGCTCCCGATCACGCGAGTTCCGCCCCCGATCACGCGAGATCCGTCTTCGATCACGCGAGATACGGCTCTGATCACGCGAGTGCGGCGCAGCGTCACGGCCGCTCCGACCCGCCTTATGACGTCGCCCACCTGGATCGATGGCTGGATCGATCGTGATGAGCGATGTCACGGAAAGATGCCGTCCGGATACGTTCAGCCAGGAAAGTTGTCGGTCGGACGTGGTAAACAGTGCGGGTTCGTGTGGTCCTCTCCAGCGAGGAGGTCGCCTGTGGCGGCAGAAAACGAGCAGCTCACGGTCGGTGTTGTCCGGGAAACCGGACAAGGTGAACGCCGCATCGCGCTGGTACCGAAACTCATCGAGCGCGTCTCCGGACGCGGACTGCGGGTGGTGGTCGAGCCCGGCGCGGGCGCCGGCGCGCTGCTCGCCGACGAGACCTTCGAGCAGGCGGGTGCGGTGATCGGCGACCCGTGGGATGCCGACATCGTGGTGAAGGTGGCGCCTCCGAGCGCGGCCGAAGTCGCGAAGCTCAAGCAGGGCACCATTCTCATCGGCTTCCTGAATCCACGGGGTGATCCCGAGGGGATCGCGGCGCTGGAATCGGCGGGCGTCCGCGCTTTCGCCGTCGAGGCGATCCCGCGGATCTCCCGTGCGCAGGCGATGGACGCGTTGTCGTCGCAGAGCAGTGTCGCGGGTTATCGCGCCGTATTGCTGGCCGCGGAGAAACTCACGCGCTTCTTCCCGATGCTCACCACCGCGGCGGGAACCGTGCCGCCGGCGAAGGTGCTCGTGCTCGGCGCGGGCGTCGCCGGGCTCCAGGCGCTGGCGACGGCGAAACGGCTCGGCGCGCAGACCACCGGGTACGACGTCCGGCCCGAGGTCGGCGAGCAGGTGAAGTCACTCGGCGCGAAATTCCTCGAACTCGGCATCGAGGCGGTCGGCGAAGGCGGGTACGCCCGCGAGCTGACCGAGGAGGAAAAGGCCGAGCAGCAACGCAGGCTCACCGAGGCGATCACGAAATTCGACGTCGTGATCACCACCGCGCTCGTCCCCGGCCGCAAGGCGCCGACCCTCGTCACCGCCGACGCGGTGAAGGGGATGCCCGCCGGTGGTGTCGTGGTCGACCTCGCCGGCGAGTCCGGCGGCAACTGCGAACTGACGAAACCGGGCGAGGAGGTCGTCGAGTACGACGTCACCATCTGCTCGCCGCTCAACCTCGCCGCGGAGATGCCCGCGCATTCCAGCGAGCTCTACGCGCGCAACGTCACCGAGTTGCTGGAACTGCTCGTCGACTCCGAAGGCAAGCTCGCGCTCGACTTCTCCGACGAGATCGTCGCCGGGGCCTGCGTGGCCGGCGCCGTCGCAGCCGAAGAAGAAGGAGGCGAGTGATGCTCGTAGGCAGCTTGGCGATCCTCGTACTCGCCGGATTCGTGGGATTCACCGTCATCTCGAAGGTGCCCAACACCCTCCACACCCCGCTCATGTCGGGGACCAACGCCATCCACGGCATCGTCCTGCTCGGCGGGCTGATCGTGCTCGGCCTCGGGGTCGACGGCGTACTGAACAAGATCCTGCTGGTGATCGCGATCGCCTTCGGCACGATCAACGTCGTCGGCGGTTTCCTCGTCACCGACAGGATGCTCTCGATGTTCAAGGCGAAGAAGCCGGAAGACGGTGGTGACAAGTGACGACCTTCATCGCCGTCCTCTACATCATTTCCTTCGCACTGTTCATCTACGGCCTGATGGGCCTGACCGGTCCGCGCACCGCGGTCCGCGGCAACTGGATCGCGGCGGTCGGCATGGGCATCGCGGTGATCGCGACGCTGCTGACTCCGGGCATGAGCAACTGGCTGCTGATCGCGCTCGGCGTCGCGATCGGTGTCGTCGTCGGCGTGCCGTCCGCGCGCAAGGTCAAGATGACCGCGATGCCGCAGATGGTGGCGCTGTTCAACGGCGTCGGCGGCGGGGCGGTGGCCTTGATCGCCTGGGTCGAGTTCCGCACCACCGAGGGCTACGCGCACGAGCCGGCGTATGTCGCGATCGCGTCGTTGTTCGCCGCGATCGTCGGTTCGGTCTCCTTCTGGGGCTCGAACATCGCGTTCGGGAAACTGCAGGAACTCATCTCCGGCCGCCCGATCACCCTCGGCAAATTGCAGCAGCCGGTGAACGCGCTGGTCCTGATCGCCGCGATCGTCTTCGCGGTCGTCATCGCCACCGGTGGCAGCGCCGAACTGCTGATGATCGGCCTGCTCGTCGCGGCGGGCATCCTCGGTGTGGTGGTCGTGCTGCCGATCGGCGGCGCGGACATGCCGGTCGTGATCTCGTTGCTGAACGCGCTCACCGGTTTGTCGGCCGCGGCCATGGGGCTCGCGCTCGACAACACCGCGCTGATCGTGGCGGGCATGATCGTCGGCGCCTCGGGTTCGATCCTGACGAACCTGATGGCGAAGGCGATGAACCGGTCGATCCCGGCCATCGTCGCCGGCGGGTTCGGCGGCGGCACGACGGTCGCGAGCGGCGGGTCCGGCGAGGTCCGGCCGGTCCGCAGCACCAGCGCGTCCGACACCGCGATCCAGATGGCGTACGCCAACAAGGTCGTGGTCGTGCCCGGTTACGGCATGGCCGTCGCGCAGGCGCAGCACGTGGTCCGCGAGATGGCGAAGCTGCTGGAGGCCAAGGGGATCACGGTCGCGTACGCCATCCATCCGGTCGCGGGCCGGATGCCGGGGCACATGAACGTGCTCCTCGCCGAGGCCGACGTCCCGTACGAACAGCTCAAAGAGATGGACGAGATCAACTCCGAGTTCGCCCAGACCGACGTCGCGCTGGTGATCGGCGCGAACGACGTCACGAACCCGGCCGCGGAGACCGATCCGGGCTCGCCCATCTACGGGATGCCGATCCTCAAGGTGAACCACAGCCGGTCGGTGATCGTGCTCAAACGCTCGATGAGCTCGGGCTTCGCCGGCATCGACAACGAGCTCTTCTACGATGCGAAGACAAGCATGCTCTTCGGCGACGCCAAATCGTCGGTGGGCGAGATCGTGGAGGAACTCAAAGCACTGTGACCGGCCCCTCGGAAGTCGTCGCCGCGTTCGACGACCCGGCCGACAACCTCGCGTTCGACGAAGCCCTCCTGCGCGCCGCACCGGAGGCGCCGGTCCTGTGGATCTGGCGCAACACCGACAGTGTGGTCGTGGGGCGGGGGCAGAAGATCGAACGCGAGGTCAAGGCCGACGTCTGTGCGAGCGACGGGGTCCCGGTGCTGCGCCGGGCCAGCGGCGGTGGCACGGTTTTCCATGATCCCGGCAACCTCAACATCACCCTCGTCCTGCCAGGACTCGGGCTGTCCGGGGAAGCCGTCAAACCGCTCGAAGCGCTCGGGGAACTGATGACCGCGACGGTGGCCGAACTCGGGCTGCCGTCGCGGCTCGGTGATCGGGGACTGTTCGTCGGTGACTCGAAGCTGTGCGGTTTCGCCGTGTTCCGGACGAGAACGGGCTTGCTCGCGCATTCCACCCTGCTCGTTTCGACCGCGGCCGAACGAGTCGGCCGGTACCTCACTTCGGCGCCTTCCGACCCCCGGCCACTCGACTCCCACCGGAGCCCGGTCGCGTCGCTCGCCGAACACGGCCTGCGCAAGGGTGTTGCCGAAGTCACGGACGCGGTCCGGGTGGCGGCGGCCGCGCAACTGGGTGAACTCACCACCCGGAAGCCCTCGCCCGGGGAGCTGGAGTGGCACAGCTCGCTCCAGCGCACGAGGTACCACTACCCGGAATGGCATTCCGAGGGCGCTCAGCGCAAATGACCGAAAACGAAAAAGGCCCTTTCGCGGAAATCGCGAAAGGGCCTTTTTCGGTGAGCTATTTTTCGGTGGCCGAGAAAGTGACGGCGGGCACCTTGCGGGCGGCGCGCGTGGTCTTCTTCGGCTCGGCGGCCTTCTTCACCGGCGTCTTGGCGGCGGCTTTCGGCGCAGCCTTGGCGGCGGTCGTCTTCGCGGCCGCGGCCTTCGGGGCGGCCTTCGTGGACGCGGTCCTCGCGGTGGTCTTCGGCGCTGCCTTGGCCGGGGTCTTCGCCGCGGCGGCGGCCTTGGCGCGACCGGCCGGAGCCTTCGCGGTGGTGGCCTTCGCCGCCGTGCCACGGGTCGATTTCGCCTTGGCCGCGGTGGCCTTCGCCGTGGTCTTGGCGGGAGTCTTGGCCTCCGCCTTGGGAGCGGCGGGCTTCTTGGCGGCGGCGGGCTTGCGGCCGGCGACACCCTTCGCGGCGGGCTTGCGACCCGGCTTCGCGGCCGTCTTCGCCTCGGCCTTCGCGGCGGTGGCGGCGGTCTTCGGGGTCGACTTCGACACCCGCGCGCCCTTGGGGCGCTGCACGACCCGGGGCCGCAGTTTGCGCCCACCGATCCGGCGGCCGTTCTCCACATAGGCACTCAGGATCTCCCGGAGTGCGGTGGCGTTGTCGGCCGAAAGGTCGATGTCGTAAGCGATTCCGTCCAAACCGAAAGCGACCGTTTCTTCGGCCGCCTCGCCGGTCAGATCGTCCAGCAAATGAACAGCAGTGTTCCTGGCCATGAAAAAACCTCCCGCGCTCGATCGTTCCACTGCGTAACCGGCACGGTGAACCCTGAACCCGCGGCTGATGACTCACGCAGCGACACGAGGATAGCGGCAGGTTGCGCGAAGCTGCGCGGTGGTGTGCGCTGAATGCATGTCAGCACAGACTTTTGACGTGATCGTGATCGGAGGCGGCCCGGTCGGCGAGGTCGCCGCCGAACGGGCCGCGCGTGGCGGGCTTCGGGTCGCCCTCGTCGAACACGAACGTTTCGGCGGCGAATGTTCTTACTGGGCCTGCATTCCGAGCAAGGCGCTGCTTCGGCCGGGGAACCTCCTCGCCGCCGCGAAGCGCGTCCCGGGTGTCCCGGTGGGTGACGCGGTCGACCCCGCGAAGGTGTTCGCGCGCCGTGACTGGTTCACCGGCAAGGGAGACGACACCGGACAGGTCGAGTGGGCCGAAGGCGTCGGGATCGCCCCGATCCGCGGGCACGGCCGGATCACCGGTGAGCGGGAGGTCACGGTCGACGGCGGTGACGTGCTGACCGCACGGCACGCCGTGATCGTCGCCACCGGCAGTGTGCCGCGGACGCCGTCGATCCCCGGACTGGACACGATTTCCGTGTGGGGCTCCCGGGAGGCGACGTCGGCGGAAGCCGTCCCGCGCCGTCTCGGTGTGCTCGGTGGCGGAGTCGTCGGCGTCGAAATGGCGCAGGCTTTCGCGACACTCGGCGCCGAAGTCCACCTGATCATCTCGGGCGAACGCCCTTTGCCGCGGCTGCCGGACTTCGCGGGCGACGCCGTCATCGCGGGACTTCGCGAAGCCGGGGTGACAGTGCACACCGGATCGGGTCTCGACTCGGTGTCCGCTGTGGACGGTGGTAAGGAATTGTCCTTGAAGGGTGGTGACCGGTTGCTTGTCGACGAACTGCTCGTCGCCACCGGCCGCCGTCCCGCGACCGACGGGCTCGGCGTGGACACGCTCGGGCTCGAAGCGGGCGCGCCGCTCACGACGGACGACAACGGTCGAGTGTCCGCTGTGGACGGTGACTGGCTGTTCGCCGTCGGGGACGTCACCGGCCGGGCGCCGCTGACCCATCAGGGCAAGTACGCCGCCCGCGCCACCGGCGACGCGGTGGCCGCACAGGCGGCGGGCGAGCCGGTCGACTCCGCCGCGTGGAGCGCGCACAGCGCCACGGCCGACCATCACGCCATCCCGCAGGTCGTCTTCACCGACCCGGAGGTCGCTTCGGTCGGGCTCGCCGGACCCGAGGAGGGCAAACCGCACCGCGTCGTCGACATCGACATCGCGGTCGCCGGTTCGTCACTGCACGCGGACGGCTACGCGGGCAAGGCGCGGATCGTCGTCGACACCGAACGCGGCGTGCTCCTCGGCGCGACCTTCGTCGGGCAGGACGTCTCCGAACTGCTGCACTCGGCGACGATCGCGATCGTGGGGGAGGTCCCGCTGTCGAGGCTGTGGCACGCGGTCCCGTCGTTCCCCACGATCAGCGAGGTGTGGCTGCGCCTCCTGGAGGCGTACGGTCTTTAGCCGTTGACGGGAAGTTCGAGGGCGGCCTTCGCGCCCCGGACGAGGCCGGGATCGTCCGGAGTGGACGGTCCCGGCACCCAGACGACCTGGATCAGCCGGACCGATTTCCCGTCCAGGCTGCTCTGGTAGGCGGCGCCTTCGAACACCGGGACGTCGCCCTGCCACTGGTTGGTCTCGGTGGCGAGGTCGAGGATGCCGCCACCGCCGGGATTGTCGGCGGCGGCCTTGAACGCGGTCGCCTGTTCGGCGTCCGGGAACTCCACGACGGCGATCGTGACCGCGGCGGCCCGGCCGTCGATCGAACTGGCGAAGCTGGCCCGTTTCACTCCCGCGCAGCTCGTCCGCTGAAGACTTGCCTGGACGTCGCCGTACGCGTGCGACGCGCATTTCTGGTCCGCGGCCGACGCCCGCGAGGTGAACTGGATGTTCTCCACCGCGCTGCTGCTCGGCGGCGGCGAACTGGTCGCCGGGGTCGGCGGCGGGGGAGTCTGGGTGGACGCGGTGTCGTCACCGCCGGAGGCCACGCTGATGGCCGCGACCAGCAGCACGATGAGCAGGCCGATCGCGGCGAGCGGGAGCCACTTCACCGTCTTGGACTGATGGGGCGGCTTCGGGGCGGGCTCAGTGGGAGCGGAAGCGGCGGCCGCGGGCGGAACGGGCTTCGCGGCGACGGCCTGCCGAGCGGGCTGGACCGGCGGAGCGGGCCGGACGGGCGGCGGCGCGGCGGGCAGGGGTTTGGCGGCTTTGACCGGAGGAGCGGCCGGTTTCGCCGGTCTTTTCACCTTCCCCGGATGCTGCACCGGAACCGTCGGGGCGATCGCGACGAGCGGGTTCTCGCGGATCACGGTCGGCTCGTCGTCGGAGTAGGCGCTGAACCCTTCCCCGAGCAACATCTCTTCGGGCATCGGCGGCGCGTCCGGGGCGAGCGCTGCGATCAGGTCCCGCGCCTGCTGGACCGACCGGGGGCGGGCGGCGGTGGCCAGCGAGACCGTCGCGGCCAGCATCGTCGTCGCCGTCGGGTAGAGGACGCGGACGGAGCCGGCGAGGTCCGCGGCCGGCTGGTCGACCGTCTCCACGTACGGACCGACGGCGATGATCGTGCCGATCGGCCCGGCGCCGGGGGCGACGTCCGCGATCTTGTGCGTGCACGCCGCCGACAGCGAGAGCGCGTCGGTGGCCGGGTTGATCGAGGTGTCGCCGTGGACCAGCGGCCAGCCGTCGGCCTTCCACGGCCCGCCGAGCGGGGCTTCGAGTTTCAGCGCCGGGTCCGGCAGGTCGACACCGATGATGATGAGGACGCCCTTCGGCATGACGACGACGGCTTCGACGGGGCGCCCGTCGACCGGGCTGGCGCCGACCAGGGCGACCCCGCCCACGACGTTGCTGCCCCGGCCGAGTGAAGCCAGCGCGGCGCGGACGTCCTCGGCCACCCGGGACGGCTGTTGAGCGAGGCGAACGAGTCGCACCGAACCCCTCCCCATCTCGTCGGTCTCGATGCACAAAGTAGCGCCTCCATCCGGACCAACGGGCCGACACGTCGCAGGTAGGCGCGGTGACCTTGCTCCGAGAAGTTGTCATCCACGTGAGCGCCGTCACTCACCCGGGTGTTACTCGTTGGTAGGTGGCAGCTCCTTTGTCCCCTGTCACCAGGAGAAACGTCATGGCCGTATCTCGCCCCTGGCGTCGACGCGCCGCGCTCGTCGCCGCCCTGCTCGCCGTCCCGGTCGCGGGGATGGTCCCCGCGCAGGCCGCGGGACCGCTCGCACCCGTCGCCCCCGAGCTCTCCCGCCTGCTCTCGGCCGTCACCGGAGCGACGGGGGTGACCGCGCTCGTGCACGCCGACGACATCGCCACCGCCGAACGCGCCGCCCGCGGAGCCGGGCTGACGAAGATCACTTCGTTCGGCAAGATCGGCGTCGTCGCCGTCCGGGGAACCGCCGACCAGGTGCGCGCCGTCCGCGAGGCCGACGGCGTCAGCTACGTCGAAGGCAACGAGAAGCTGAAGGCGCACGGCAGCGCGGGCACCACGGCGACCAGGAGCCTGCAGACGCAGGCACAGCTCAAGGACGCCGGTGGCGCTCCGGTGGACGGCAGGGGCGTCTCCGTCGCGATCATCGACACCGGCGTCGACCCGACGCATCCGGCGTTCAAAGGCGCCGACGGCAAGACGCGGGTGGTGCGCAGCCTCAAGAGCCTCTGCCTCGACGGGACCGCCACCAACTGCATCGTCGACGTCCCGACCGTCGTCGACACCGACACCCTTCCCTCGGCGGCCACGGCACGCACGTCACCGGTATCGCCGCCGGGAACCAGCTGACGCTGACCGACGGCACCAAGGTCGGCGGCTCGGCGCCCGGCTCGAAGATCGTCTCGGTCTCGACCGGGGCGGCGCTGCTCGTGCTCGGCACGGACGCGGCGCTGAACTGGGTGCTGGAGAACCACAAGGCGCCCTGCGGCGCGGGTGTCGCGGCGTCGGTGTGCCCGCCGATCAAGGTGACCAACAACTCCTACGGCCCCAGCGGTGGTGGCACCTTCGACCCGAACTCGGCGACGGTGAAGCTCCAGCGCGCGCTCGCCGCGGAAGGCGTCGTCACGGTGTGGGCGAACGGGAACGACGGCGGCGACGGTTCGGCGAACCTCTCCAACCCGCCGGGACAGGACCAGACGCCGGGCGTGCTCTCGGTGGCCTCGTCCAACGACCAGGGGACCGGCACCCGCGACGGCACGGTTTCCGACTTCTCCTCGCGCGGCCTCGCGACCAGCCAGTCGAGCTGGCCCGACGTCTCCGCGCCGGGGGAGAACATCCTCTCGTCCTGCCGCCCCACGCAGCCGATCTGCACACAGGGCCTCCAGCCCAAGAATGGCCCCGGACTGCTGGACCTCGCCACCTACAACGTGATCAGCGGGACCTCGATGGCGGCACCGCAGATCACCGGGATCGTCGCGCAGCTGTTCCAGGTCGCGCCGAACGCGAGCCCGGGCGACATCGAGGCCGCGATCAAGGGGACGGCGTACAAGTTCACCAACGGCTCGCCGTACGTGGCCGCCGGGCCGTACACGTCGAGCTTCGACAAGGGCACGGGCCTGGTGGACACCTTCGCCGCGGCGAAGTCCCTCGGCGCCCAAGGCTGACCGGCTCGCCTTCCGTCCCGGCTCGATCGCCGGGACGGGAGGCGGGACTCGGGTGATCAGAGACGTGACTCGCATGCTTGGGCGCGTGACTCGCGTGATCAGAGCCGGAACTCGCGTGTGCGGTGTCCAGTCACGCGAGTTCCGGCCCTGATCACGTGAGTTCCGCTTCTGAGCACGCGAGTGCGGTGCGCGGTCACCCAGCCCACCCGTTTCCTCGGCAGGGCGGCACAATTGCCGTCCCCGGGGTAACCCGGGTGAAGGGATCTTTTCCCCGGCCCCACCGAAAGAAGGGGGCTTTCGCAGGAGTTCCGCGTCCCAATCAGGTGCGACTTGTGGTGTTCATGTGGCCAAACAGCACAGTTGGGGTGCACAATGTGCTCACGCGTACCGGGAGGCGGCACGAGCCACCTGACCAGCACAACTCGCGAGGTCGTAGGGGAAGACGCCCCTCGTCGAGTAGCGGAGGTCAGCAGTGAGCACCCGTGGCAACACCCGTGGCGTGGTGTACGTCCACTCGTCGCCGTCTGCGGTCTGTCCGCACGTCGAGTGGGCTATTTCGGGCACCCTCGGTGCCCGAGTCGAGTTGAAGTGGACGGCGCAGCCCGCCAGTCCAGGACAGCTCCGCGCCGAATGTGGATGGCGTGCGCCTTCGGGCACCGGCGGAAAGCTGGCGTCCGCGCTCAAGGCGTGGCCGATGATCCGGTTCGAAGTCACCGAAGAGCCCAGTGCGGGGGTCGACGGTGAGAGGTTCTGCTTCGCCCCCGGCCTCGGCCTGTGGCACGGCAGGACCAGCGCCAACGGCGACATCGTCGTGGGCGAAGACCAGTTGCGGGCACTCGTGAGCAAGGTGCGCACCGGGGAGTCCCTGGCGCACAAGCTCGACGAGCTCTTGGCCGCCAACTGGGACGAAGCGCTCGAACCGTACCGGCACGCCGGTGACGGCGCACCGGTCACCTGGCTGCACCAAGTCGGGTAGACGCCGGTGAGGACGGAAGAGGCGGGCGGCTAACCTTTCAGGGTGACCGCCCAGCCTCGCCCCCTCTCCCGCCAGCGGTGGCTGATCCCCGTCCTCGTGGTCGTGATCTCGCTGACCGTCGGCGTCGGGTTGCTGGCACGCGACCTCTATCTCCGCCCCGAGGCGGCACCCACCGAGCCACTCGTCAGTGATTCGCCGACGTCGGTTCCCCCGGGGGCGCAACCCGGCTCGCGCGCCGTGGAGGTGACTCCGGACGTCTTCGCGCATCCGCACTACCAGAGTGTCCGGCAAGTGCTGCAAGGGTATTTCGACTCCATCAACGATCGCGACTATCTGAAGTGGACTTCGGTGGTCAGCCGCGAGCGTGCCAAGACCAAGACCTCGTCCGAGTGGAAGAAGGACTATCAGTCCACTCAGGACGGCAGCATCCTCGTTTACCGCATCGAGCCGGGCGCGCCGAGCACGCTCCGGGTGCTCGTCGCCTTCACCAGCACCCAGGACGTCGACGACGCGCCGGTATATCTGCCGGAAGGCTGCATCCGCTGGCGGCTGGTGCTGCCGCTGCGGCTGGAGAGCGGCTCCTGGCGCGTCGACACCACCGACGGCGGGACGAACCCCGAACACGAAAGATGCTGAAGTAAGGGGCGACATGGTCCCCCAGGCTGACGCGGGCGCGAACCGGGGCCGAATAGAGTCGCGGGCATGGCAATTGACCAGCCGGCCGTGCTGACCGGCGCCTCGAGGGGGCTCACCAGCGAAGAGGTCGCCCAACGGGTGGCCGCGGGACAGACCAACACTGTCTCGACGAAGACCAGCCGGACCACCGGCGAGATCATCCGCGCGAACGTCTTCACCCGGATCAACGCGATCTACGGGGTGCTGTTCGTCCTCATCCTGTCGACGGGGTACTTCATCGACGGGTTGTTCGGCGGGCTGATCATCGTCAACAGCGCGGTCGGCATCATCCAGGAACTCCGGGCGAAACGGACCTTGGAACGGCTCGCCATCGTCGGACAGGCGAAGCCGACCGTCCGCCGCGACGGGCAGAGCGCCGAGATCGCCCCGGAAGACGTCGTGCTCGGGGATCTCGTCGAACTGGGGCCCGGCGACAAGATCGTCGTCGACGGCCCGGCGCTGACGGCCGACGCGCTGGAGGTCGACGAGTCGCTGCTGACCGGGGAATCCGATCCCGTGGTCAAGCAGCCCGGCGACAAGGTACTGTCCGGCAGCTTCGTCGTCGCGGGCAGCGGCACCTACCGCGCGGACGTCATCGGTGACGAGTCCTACGCGGCGAAACTGGCCGCGGAGGCCAGCAAGTTCACCCTGGTGAAGTCGGAACTGCGCCAGGGCATCGACAAGATCCTCAAGTTCATCACCTACCTGCTCGTCCCGGCCGGCGCGCTGACCATCTACAACCAGCTCGCGGGCGACCAGGCGTGGCCGGACGCGCTGCGCGGCATGGTCGCGGCGCTCGTGCCGATGGTGCCCGAAGGCCTGGTGCTGATGACCAGTGTCGCGCTCGCGGTCGGCGTCATCCGGCTGGGCAAGCGTCAGTGCCTGGTGCAGGAACTCCCGGCGATCGAAGGACTCGCCCGGGTCGACGTGGTGTGCGCGGACAAGACCGGCACGCTCACCGAGAACGCGATGCGGCTTTCCGAGGTCCGCGAGATCACGCGGGGCCACCCGGTGGACGACGTGCTGGCCGCGCTCGCCGCCGCGGATCCCCGCCCGAACGCGAGCCTGCAGGCGATCGCCGAGGCGTATCCGGCCGATCCCGGCTGGCGGGTCTCCACGACCATGCCGTTCTCCTCGGCGCGCAAGTGGAGCGGCGCGTCGTTCGGCACCGACGGCGACTGGGTCCTCGGCGCGGCCGACGTCCTGCTGCCGGAAGGGGAACACCGGGCGGAGGCCGAGAAGATCGGCTCGCGCGGTCTGCGTGTCCTGCTGCTGGGCCGTGCCGAGCGTGCCGTCGACGCGGCCGAGGGCCCCGGCGACATCCAGCCGGTCGCGCTCGTGGTGCTGGAGCAGAAGGTCCGTCCCGACGCGAAGGACACTTTGGACTTCTTCGCGCACCAGGACGTCGCGGTCAAGGTCATCTCCGGCGACAACGCCATCTCGGTGGGCGCGGTCGCGGGCACCCTCGACCTGCCGGGCGCGGACAAGCCCGTCGACGCGCGGAAGCTGCCGGAGGACGCCGAAAAGCTGGCCGACACCGTGGAGGAGCGCGCCGTCTTCGGCCGCGTGACGCCGCTGCAGAAACGCGCGATGGTCGGCGCGCTCCAGTCGAAGGGCCACACCGTCGCGATGACCGGGGACGGCGTGAACGACGTCCTCGCGCTGAAGGACGCGGACATCGGTGTCGCCATGGGCGCCGGCAGCCCGGCCACCCGCGCGGTCGCGCAGATCGTGCTGCTGGACGACAAGTTCGCCACCCTGCCGCACGTGGTCGCCGAGGGGCGGCGGGTGATCGGCAACATCGAGCGCGTCTCGAACCTGTTCCTCACCAAGACGGTCTACTCGGTGCTGCTGGCGCTGATGGTCGGCATCGCGCAGGTGCCGTTCCCGTTCCTGCCGCGGCACATCACGATCACCGCGTGGTTCACGATCGGCCTGCCCGCCTTCGTGCTTTCGCTGGCGCCGAACAACGAACGCGCCCGCACCGGCTTCGTCGGCAGGGTGATGCGGATGGCCGTCCCGGCCGGGCTGGTCATCGCCACGGCGACCTTCGTGAGCTATCTGCTGGTGTACAAGGGTTCCGGACAGTCCGAACTGGACAAGATCCAGGCCGGGACGACCGCGCTGATCACGCTCATCACGATCGCGCTGTGGGTGCTCGGGATCGTCGCGCGGCCGTACCGGTGGTGGAAGATCCTGCTGATCGGCGGGATGGTCGTGCTGACGCTCGCGCTGTTCCTGATCCCGTTCACGCAGAAGTTCTTCGCGCTGGACCCGAGCGTGAGCGCGTACACGCTTTCGGCGTTCGCCTGCGCCGGAGTCGGGATCGTGCTGGTGGAGGCCGCCTGGTGGATCGGGCGGCATCTGGTCAAGCGCTCGGAAGCCTGACCGCTCCCGCCTCGAGTGCCGCAAACGTCATGAGGGGTCCCCATAGGACATAAAACGTCCTATGGGGACCCCTCATGACATGTCAGGCGAGCCGGAACTCCGCGACCGTCAGGCCGCCGGGGTGAACAGCAGAGCCGTGTTGTGCCCGCCGAAACCGAACGAGTTGCTGATCGCCGCGCCCAGCTCGACCTTGCGCGCCTCACCGGAGACGACGTCGAGCTGCACCTTCGGGTCCAGGTCTTCGAGGTTCAGCGTCGCCGGGATGAGGCCGTGGTAGATCGCCAGGATCGTGGCGATGCCCTCGACCGCGCCCGCACCGCCGACCAGGTGGCCGAGCGCGCCCTTGGGCGCGGTCACCACGACGTGCTCGCCGACGGCGTTGCGGATCGCCGCGGCCTCGCCGACGTCACCGACGACCGTCGAGGTCGCGTGCGCGTTGACGTGGCCGACGTCGGCAGGGGAGACCCCGGCCATCGTCATCGCCTGCCGCATGGCGGTGATCTGGCCGATGCCCTCCGGGTGGTTACCCGTGATGTGGTAGGCGTCCGAGGTGATCCCGTACCCGCTCAGCTGCGCGTAGATCCGCGCGTTGCGGGCCCTGGCACGGTCGGCCCGCTCCAGGATCACGACGCCGGAGCCCTCGCCGAGGACGAAACCGTCACGGTTCACGTCGAACGGCCTGGACGCCTTCGTCGGGTCGTCGTTGCGGGTGGAGACCGTCCGCGCCTGGGCGAAACCGGCGAGGGTGATCGGGTGGATGCACGATTCGGCACCACCGGCGACCACGACGTCGGCGCGGCCCGAGCGGATCATCTCGTAGCCGGCGGCGATGCCTTCCGCGCCCGACGCGCAGGCCGACGCGGGCGAGTGCACACCGGCACGCGCCTTCAGATCGATCCCGACGTGCGCGGCGGGGCCGTTCGGCATCAGCATCGGCACGGTCAGCGGGGAGACCTTGCGGAGTCCCTGCTTGTGCAGAAGGTCGTTCTGGGAGATCAGGGTGACCGGACCGCCGACACCGGTACCGATGGTCACCCCGAGGCGCTCGGGTTCCACATCCTGATGCTCATCGGTCGGTTGCTCGAAACCCGCGTCCGCCCAAGCCTGGCGGGCGGCGATGATCGCCACCTGCTCACAGCGGTCCAGCCGCCGGGCCTGGACCCGCGGCAGGACTTCGGACGGGTCGACGGCGAGCATGGCGCCGATCTTCACCGGCAGCTCGAGTTCGTCGACCCAGTCGGCTTCGATGCGGCGGATCCCGCTCGCCCCGGCGAGCAGGCCGTCCCACGTGGACGCGACGTCCCCGCCGAGCGGCGTGGTCGCGCCCATCCCGGTGATCACGACGTCGATGTTGCTCATTGGAGTCTCCCCAAGGTCGGCGCCAATCAAGAAGTCGGACTTACTTGGAGTTGGCCGACACGTAGTTCACCGCGTCGCCAACGGTCTTCAGGTTCGCCAGCTCGTCGTCCGGGATCTTGACGCCGAACTTGTCCTCGGCCTGAACAGCGATCTCCACCATGGACAGCGAGTCGATGTCGAGGTCGTCCACGAAGGACTTCTCGGCGGTCACGTCGTCCTGCGCCACACCGGCGACCTCTTCGACGATCTCGGCGAGGCCGGCGAGGATCTCTGCGTTGTCTGCCACTGGTTGTTCCCTTCTCGGTGATGCTTTCGGCTGCCCCGCGGACACGGTGCCCGCGGGGGAAGTATTCATCACGGGCAGATGAAGGCCTGGCCCGCGTAGGAGAGTCCCGCCCCGAAGCCGACGGCGAGCACGACGTCGCCCTGCTTCACGGTGCCCGCCTTGCGCATGTGGTCCAGCGCGAGGGGGATGGACGCGGACGAGGTGTTGCCCGAGTACTTGATGTCGTCGGCGACGACCATGTCCTCGCGCGCGCCCTTGGCCCGCAGCTTCTTGGCGATGGCCTCGACGATGCGCAGATTGGCCTGGTGCGGGATCAGGACGTCCACATCGGACGGTTCGAGCCCGGACAGTTCCAGCGCCCGCAAGGCGATCGGCGCGATCTGCGTGGTCGCCCACCGGAAGACCGACTGGCCCTCCTGGTAGATCCACTTGTCGTCGCGCATGTAGATGAGGTCGACGTGCTCGCCCGCGCTGCCCCAGGCGACCGGGCCGATCTGCGCCGAGTCGGCCGCGCCGACCACCGCCGCGCCCGCGCCGTCGGCGAAGATGATCGCGTTCGCGCGGTCGACCGGGTCGACGTGGTCGGTGAGCTTCTCGGCGCCGATGACGAGCGCCTTCTTCGCGCTGCCCGCCCGGATGAGGTCCGACGCGACACCGAGGCCGTAGCAGAAGCCGGCGCAGGCGGCGTTGAGGTCGAACGCGGCGGGATGCGTGATGCCGATCCGGTCCGCGACCTGGGCGGCGGCGTTCGGGATCTGCGTGGGCATCGTGCAGTTCGGCAGGATGACCGTGTCCACTTCGGACGGATCCACGCCGGCGTCGGCCAGCGCGGCGGTGCCCGCCTTGACCGCCATGTCGACCAGCGACTCGTCCTTCTCGGCGAACCGGCGCTCGACGATGCCGACCCGCTCGCGGATCCACTGGTCGTTGGTGTCCATGATCTTCGAGAGATCGTCGTTGGTCACGATCTTCTCGGGCTGGAAGCTCCCGACACCGAGGATGCGGGTCCCGGCGGCGCCCTGCGCCTGCCGCAAGGTGGATCGGTCGGTCACGAAGCGTCCTCCTGCCCCTGAAGCTTCGCCAGCTCGGCGGGGGTCTTCAGTGCGATGGTGGTGGTCACGGTTCCCTTGAGCTGCCGCTTGACCAGCCCGGTCAGCGTGCCCGCCGGCGGCAGTTCGAGCGTCGAGGTGACGCCCGCGGAGACCAGACCGTCCATGGTCAGGTCCCAGCGCACCGGGCTCGTGACCTGCTTGACCAGCCGGTCGAGGTACTCGGCCCCGCTGGTGACGACCTGGCCGTCGGCGTTCGACAGCAGCGGACGCGTCGGGTCCGCCGGGGTGATCTTCGCAGCCTGCGAAGCCAGCGCTTCCCGCGCGGGTGCCATGTACGAGGTGTGGAACGCGCCCGCGACCTTGAGCGCGCGGACCTTGGTGCCCTCCAGCGGCTCGGCCACGATCTTCTCGATCGCGGCGGCGGCGCCGGAGGCGACGATCTGACCGGCGCCGTTACGGTTCGCCGCGGCGAGGCCGTGGCCGTCGAGCCAGGCGACGACCTGATCCGGGTCGCCGAGCATGACCGCGGCCATGCTCGTGGGCTCCAGTGCACACGCCTTGGCCATCTCCGCGCCGCGGATTGCGGCCAGCGCGACGGCGTCCTCGGGGCTCAGCACCCCGGCGATGGCGGCGGCGGCCAGTTCGCCGACGGAGTGACCGGCGACCGGCGAGTCCGCGGCGACCGGGGCCTCGCGCTGGAGGTGTTCGAACGCCAGCAGGGACAGCGCCACGATCAGCGGCTGCGTGATCGCGGTGTCCTGGATCTCTTCGGCGTCCGCCTCGGTGCCGAGACGGATCAGGTCGAGACCGGCCCGCTCGGACCAGGCTTCGACGCGCGCGCGGGCGCCTTCGAGCTCGAGCCAAGGAGTGAGCATGCCTGGGGCTTGGGAACCCTGACCGGGGGCGAGGACTGCAGCTGTCACCCCACTAGGGAACACTCTCGGCCACCATGGTCGTGATGCCGACGCTCACCAAGTCCGGCCTGGGTAATTGTGGGAAACCTCCAAAAGCACGTTCCTGATCTCCGCGCTTAACCCAAAAGCCTTGTCGGGTTCAACCAGCTTTCCCTATGAAGTCTGTCACTGCGCAGCGTTACCAACGGGTTTACCAGAGCCGTGCGGGGTCGGCCAAGTCTTCCATGTCGCTTCGTGTGCCTGAGTGGGGTATTTGCCCGTTTCGGCGCGAGGTGTTTCGCGTGATCGGATGGACGGCATGCTCGCCGCGAGTCGTCCGTCTGGTCACGCGAACCGGACAGAAGTACCTAGGACCCCTTGGCCCTGACCCGAATCGTCACTCACGACCACCGGACCGACTCGGTACCGGCGCTTGCCGTCCCGAAGTACATGAAGGCCCCCTTCCTTGCGCCAGGCGTAAGCAAGGGGGCCTTCATGTACTTCGCGATCCGGTCACCAGAGGCCGCGGGCCCGGGCCAGCCGCCCCACCGTCAGCGCCACCTTCAGCACCCAGGCGTCGCGCGATTCCGCGGCGTGGCGGCCGGTGAGCTCCGCAGCCTTCCGCAGCCGGTACCGGACGGTGTTCGGATGCACGAACAGTGTCCGCGCGCAGGTTTCCAGGACGCCGCCGCTGTCCAGGTAGGTCTCCACCGTCCGCAGCAGCGCCGGGCCCGCCTCCTCCAGCGGCCGGGCGATCTGTTCGACGAGCAGCCGTTCCGCCTCGGGATCGCCGGACAGCGCGCGTTCCGGCAGCAGGTCGATCGATCTCGCCGGCCGCGGCGCACCGGGCCAGCCGACGACCGCGCGCAGGCCGGAGAGCGCTTCGGTCGCGCTGTGGTGCGCTTCGGCGAGGGTCGGCACCGTCGGCCCGGCGACGACCGGGCCCTCGGCGAACGCGACGGACAGTTTCGTGAGGATCTCGCGGTCCTTGACGCTGCCGTCGGTGGGCCCGGCGACGACCACGACCAGCCGCGATCCCTGCACCGAGAGCAGCACGGGGCGCCCGACGCGGGCGGCGCGGCTGCGCACCTCGAACACGACGGCGGGCGGGTCGTCCGACGTCGGGGTGCCGACCAGGGCGGTGGCGGGCGCGGCCGGGTCCCAGCCGAGCGCGGCGGCGCGGGAGAGCACCGCTTCCTCGGCGTCTCCTCGGACGATGCCGTCGACGACCAGCGCTTCCAGCCGCGCGTCCCAGGCGCCCCGGGCCTCGGCGGCGGCCGCGTAGGAGTTCGCAGCGGCGAACGCGATCTCCCTGCCGTAGCGCAGGATCCCTTCGATCAGCGCGGCGCGTTCTGCCTCGTTCGCGGCGAACTCGGGTAGCTGCTCCTCGAACACCTCGATCGCCAGCCGCACCATGCCGACCGCCTGTCGCAGGCTCACCCAGCGGGAAAGTTCCGCGGGCGCCTCGCGGAACGCCTCGGTGGTGAGGGAGAGCGCCTCCTTCGCGTCGCGGAGCCAGTCGACGAAACCGGCGGCACCCGCCTGGGTGATCAGCAGGACACTCGCGCGCTGGTCGGCGGGAAGGCGGGCGAACCAGCTCAGCCGCTCCTCCATCACCGCGACGCTCGCGCTCGCGAGCCGGCCGGAGGCGTGCTCCAGTCTTCGGAGGGTCTTGGCGGACAGCCCGTGGTGCTTGGGCACACGTCGCCCGGAAGTCGCATCAGCCATGGTCAGCCGATCCTAGTCCGGCGGGCAAAGGTGGCCGTCGTCCTGCGGCTCCTCGCCGCCTAGGTCCGAAGTGGACAGTTATGGCCGGTGAATTGTGAAAAGTCTTTGCATAAAACTCGAGGCCGCCCGGCGCTAGCGTTTTTCGCTGCGCCGGACGGCCTCGTCTCCCCGGTCCCCACCGGTAGAACAAGTATGGGACTTGTCGATCTTTTCCCGCTAGTTCACTCACTCGATCGTGGGTCGCCGAGTTGCCGGTGCGGTGCCGGTGATCAACGATCCCTCGCAAGCCGCACCGGGTAGGTCGCGGATGCGCAGAGGAGGGAGTTCGCCGTGGGCGAGCAGCTGAAAGACGGTCTGGGACAAGCATGGAACCTTGTCGCCACCTTCGTGCCGAAACTGGTCGGATTCCTGATCATCCTGCTCATCGGCTGGTTGATCGCGAAAGCCGTGTCAAAGGCATTGGGACTGGTTCTGTCGAAGATCGGTTTCGGCAAGCTCATCGAGAAGACCGGACTCACCGGAACGCTCAAACAAGCGAATGTCGACGCGGGCGGGATCCTCGTCAAACTCGTGTACTACTTCATTCTCCTGATCGCGCTGCAACTCGCGTTCGGCGTATTCGGTGAGAGCAATCCGGTCAGCGCCCTGCTCAACGACATCATCGCGTTCCTGCCGCGGATCCTGGTGGCGCTGGTACTGGTGATCGTCGCGGCGGCCGTCGCGAAGGTCGTCCGCGACCTGGTGACCGGAGCGCTCTCCACCCGCCCCGCCGGACGGCTGCTCGGCACCATCGCCTACTGGCTGATCATGGCGTTCGGCATCATCGCCGCGCTCGGTCAGGTGAACATCGCGACGGCGGTGACGGGGCCGGTCCTGATCACCGTGCTCGCCACCATCGGCGGCGTGATCGTCGTCGGCTTCGGCGGCGGCCTGATCAAGCCGGCGCAGGACCGCTGGCAGGGCTGGCTGTCCAACTTGCAGGGCCAGCTGGAGCCCGGCGGCGGCAAGCAGGAGGTCCGTTCGGAGCCGCCGACTTCGCCCGTGGGCATCGGTCGCGTAGATTCCTGAGCATCCCGCGGGCCCGGTGATCGAGGAAGGCACCGGGCCCGCGTGGAGTCGAAGGGCCCGTTCGCCGCGGAGCACGCGGTGGAGGGCCCTTTTCTCGTCCTGTGAGAGTCCTTAGCGACTCTTGAGCCGTCTCCCTGTTCCGCACCTCACACTCCCTAGGGAATGACGTCGGAACGGAGCATGTTGGAGCGGTAGACGGAGAGGGGTGCGGACGTGGACTTCCTGCTGCACAACGGTGTCACGGTGCTCGGACAGTGGATCTCCTTCGCCGAGCTGGCGGGGCAGGTCTTCGCGCTGGCCGTGGTCTTCCTGGCGCAACGCCGCACGTTGTGGACCTGGCCGGTCCAGGTCGGCGCCACCGTGCTGTTGTTCTCGGTCTACATCTCCGCCCACCTCGGCGGGCTCGCGACCAGGCAGGTCGCGATCCTCGCCATCTCGATCTACGGCTGGTGGGCGTGGTCCCGCCGCAGCGACCCGGTCTACGGCGTCGTCGTCCGCAAGGGAAGGCTCGGCGAGCGCCTGGCGATGCTCGGCGCGTTCGCGATCGGCACCACCGCGATGGCGCTGGTCCTCGAGGCGCTGAACGCCTCGTGGGCGCCCTGGCCGGACGCCGCGATCTTCGTCGGCACGCTGGTCGCCTTCGCCGCGCAGGGTGCGGGCCTCGTCGAGTTCTGGCTGGTGTGGCTGGTCGTCGACGCGATCGGCGTGCCGTTGCAGCTTTCCTCGGGCCTGTACTTCTCCGCGGCGGTCTACATCGTGTTCGCCGGGCTGGTCGTGCACGGCTGGTGGAGCTGGAACCGGACGGCGAAGCAGGTCCGCACCGCGCCGTCCGGCGTCTCCGCCGCGGCCCGCTGACCCCGCGTTTCGTCCTCTGAATGCGGTATTTGCGCGACGCAAGTACCGCATTCAGAGGACGAATTGCGTCGGTCAGCGCATGGTGGCGTGCGAGGGCTTGAGGTCCGCGAGGGTGCGCACGCCCAGCAGCTGCATGGTCCGGGTCATTTCGGCGCGCAGGATGTCCACGCACCGCTGGACACCGCGCTCGCCCCCGGCCATCAGGCCGTAGAGGAACGCGCGCCCGATCAGCACCGCGTCGGCGCCGCGCGCGATCGCGGCCACGATGTCGCCGCCGGAGAGGATGCCGGTGTCGACCCACACCTCCGCGTCACCCTGGATCTCGTCGAGCACCGCGGGCAGCAGTTCGATCGGCGTCGGCGCGCGGTCGAGCTGGCGGCCGCCGTGGTTGGACAGCAGCACCGCGTCGGCGCCGTGCTTGACCACATCACGCGCGTCGTCGACGTTCTGGATCCCCTTGACCACGAGCTTGCCCGGCCAGGTCTGGCGGACCCAGTCGAGGTCGTCGAAGTTCAGCGTCGGGTCGAAGAGCTGGTTGAGCAGTTCGGCGACCGTGCCGTCGAACTGGCTCAGCGAGGCGAAGGTCAGCGGCTCGGTGGTCAGCAGGTTGAACCACCACGACGGATGCATCGCGCCGTCGACGAACGTCTTGAGGGTGAGCGCGGGCGGGATGGTCAACCCGTTGCGGACGTCGCGCAGCCGCGCGCCGGCGACCGGGGTGTCCACCGTGAGCATGAGGGTGTCGAACCCGGCGGCCCACGCGCGATTCATCAGATCTTCGCCCGCTTTGTGGTCGCGCCAGACGTACAGCTGAAACCACTTGCGGGCCTCGGGCGCGGCCTTCGCGAGGTCTTCGATCGACGTCGTCGCCATCGTCGACAGCCCCATCGGGATACCGTTGCGCTGGGCGACGCGGGCCACCGCGGACTCGCCCTCGTGGTTCATCATGCGGGTGAACCCGGTCGGCGCGAACGCGAACGGCAGCGCCGAACGCTTGCCGAGGATCTCCTTGCTGGTGTCCACATCGGACACGCCGCGCAGGACGTTCGGGTGGAATTCCACGCTGCGGAAGGCCTGCCGTGCGCGGCGGAGGCTGTCTTCCAGCTCGGCGGCGCCGTCGGTGTAGTCGAACGCCGCCCGCGGCGTCCGCTTGCGGGCGAGCATCCGCAGGTCGGCGATCGTGTGCGCGCCCGCCAGCCGCCGTTCGGTCGGGTTGAGCACGATCGGCTTCGGCCGCAGGATCTGCTTCAGCTCACTCGGCTTCGGCAGTCGACGCTTGGTCACTCTCGCTCACCCTTTCCGCAAACATCCGATGTCTCACCCTAGTCCGCTGCTCCCCGGATGCAATGAAGGGGCCTTTCATCGCAAAATTCGCAATGAAAGGCCCCTTCATCTCAACGCTAGGCGCTACCGGAGTCCGACAACTGCGGACCCGCGGCGGCGACGTCGTCGAGGCGGTACTTGCGCGCCGCCTCCGCCGCCTTCGAGCGGTCGACCTCGCCGCGCTTGGCCAGCGCGCTCAGTGTGCCGACCACGATCGACTGCGCGTCGACCAGGAACTTCCGCCGGGCGGCGGGGCGGGTGTCGGAGAACCCGAACCCGTCGGTGCCCAGCGTCAGCATGTCGGTCGGCACCCACGGACGGATGAGGTCCGGCACGGCCCGCATCCAGTCCGAAACCGCGACGACCGGCCCGTTCACGCCGGACAGCTTCTGCGTGATGTACGGCACACGCGGGGAGTCGCCGGGGTGGAGGAGGTTGTCGTGGTCGATCTCGACAGCCTCGCGCCGCAGCTCGGTCCACGACGTCGCCGACCACACGGCCGCGCGCACGCCCCACTCCTCGGCGAGCATCTTCTGCGCCCGCAGCGCGTCCGGCATCGTGACGCCGGACACCAGGATCTGGGCCTCCGGACCGTCGCCCGACGGGGCGTCCGCGTACTTGTAGAGACCCTTCAGCAGGCCGTCGACGTCGAGGTTCTCCGGCTCGGCGGGCTGCTGGTAGGGCTCGTTGTAGATCGTCATGTAGTAGAAGATGTTCTCGCCGTTGCCGTCCGGCCCGGTGTCGCCGTACATGCGGCGGAGACCGTCCCGCACGATGTGGGCGATCTCGAACGACCACGCCGCGTCGTAGGCCACGACGGCCGGGTTGGTCGCCGCCAGCAGCAGCGAGTGCCCGTCCGCGTGCTGGAGGCCCTCACCGGTCAGCGTGGTGCGGCCGGCGGTGGCGCCGAGCACGAACCCGCGGGCCATCTGGTCCGCGGCGGCGTAGAGGCCGTCACCGGTCCGCTGGAACCCGAACATCGAGTAGAAGATGTAGATCGGGATCATCGGCTCGCCGTGCGTGGCGTACGAGGTGCCGACGGCGGTGAACGACGCGGTGGACCCCGCCTCGTTGATGCCCTCGTGCAGGATGACGCCCTTTTCGGACTCCTTGTAGGCCAGCATCAGGCTCGCGTCGACCGACGTGTACGTCTGGCCGTGCGGGTTGTAGATCTTGGCCGTCGGGAACATCGAGTCGAGACCGAAGGTGCGCGCCTCGTCCGGGATGATCGGGACGATCCGCTTGCCGATTTCGGAGTCCTTCGCCAGCTCGCGGACGAGCCGGACGAACGCCATCGTGGTGGCGACCTCTTGCTTGCCCGAGCCCTTGCGGATGCCTTCGTAGACCTTGTCGCCCGGCAGCACGAGCGCCTTCGAGGCCTTCGGGCGGCGCTCCGGCAGGAAACCGCCCAGCGCCTTGCGGCGGCCGAGCATGTACTCGATCTCCGCCGAGTCCTTGCCCGGGTGGTAGTACGGCGGGAGCTTCGGGTCGCGCTCGAGCTCCTCGTCGCTGATCGGGATGCGCTGGGCGTCCCGGAACAGCTTCAGGTCGTCGAGGGTGAGCTTCTTCATCTGGTGCGTGGCGTTGCGGCCCTCGAAGGACGGGCCGAGGCCGTAACCCTTGATGGTGTGGGCCAGGATCACCGTCGGCTGACCGTGGTGCTCCAGCGAAGACTTGTAGGCCGCGTAGACCTTGCGGTAGTCGTGCCCGCCGCGCTTGAGGTTCCAGACGTCGGCGTCGGTGAGGTCCTTGACGAGCTCCTTGGTCCGCGGGTCGCGGCCGAAGAAGTGCTCGCGGACGAAGGCGCCGTCGTTGGCCTTGTACGTCTGGAAGTCGCCGTCCGGCGTGGTGTTCATGAGGTTGACCAGGGCGCCGTCACGGTCCGCGTGCAGCAGCGAGTCCCACTCGCGGCCCCAGATGACCTTGATGACGTTCCAGCCGGCGCCGCGGAAGTACGACTCCAGCTCCTGGATGATCTTGCCGTTGCCGCGTACCGGGCCGTCGAGCCGCTGCAGGTTGCAGTTGATCACGAAGGTCAGGTTGTCGAGGCCCTCGCCCGCGGCGACGTGGATGAGGCCGCGCGATTCCGCCTCGTCCATCTCGCCGTCGCCGAGGAACGCCCAGACGTGCTGGTCGCTGGTGTCCTTGATGCCGCGATCGCGCAGGTAGCGGTTGAACCGGGCCTGGTAGATCGCGTTCATCGGGCCGAGGCCCATGGACACGGTCGGGTTCTCCCAGAACTCCGGCATCAGCCGCGGGTGCGGGTACGACGGCAGGCCGCCGCCCTCGCCCGCGTGCGAGAACTCCTGGCGGAACCCGTCCATCTGGCTCTCGCTCAGCCTGCCTTCGAGGAAGGCGCGAGCGTAGATGCCGGGGGAGGCGTGACCCTGGATGAAGATCTGGTCGCCGCCGCCGGAGTGGTCCTTGCCGCGGAAGAAGTGGTTGAAGCCCACTTCGTACAGCGCCGCCGACGAGCCGTAGGTCGAAATGTGCCCGCCGACACCGACCCCGGGGCGCTGCGCGCGGTGCACCATGATCGCGGCGTTCCACCGGATGTAGGCGCGATAGCGGCGCTCGATCTCCTCGTCACCGGGGAACCAGGGTTCGTTCTCGGTGGGGATGGTGTTGACGTAGTCCGTCGACGTCAGCGCCGGGACGCCGACGTGGCGTTCCCTGGCCCGCTCGAGGATGCGCAGCATCAGGTACCGGGCGCGCTGCTGACCACCCCTGGCCAGCGCCTCGTCGAAGGAGTCCAGCCATTCGGCGGTCTCCTCCGGGTCGATGTCGGGCAGGTGCGCCGCCAATCCGTCACGGATGACGCGGACGCGTGCCGGGGTCTCCTTGCCGGAGGCGCCGTCGTTCTGCGGGGCCAAGGGGTCTCCTTGCGAAAGGTGGTAGCTGGTTGTGCTCGTACGCGGGCGTGTTCGCGGTCCATCGTCGTCCTCCGGTTCCGCTCGCGTCACCGCTACTGATCGGTAACGTTCGCGGACCCGATTGCGACACGCCTCGCACGCGCCTGTACTCGCGCGCGCGTTTTCTCTCCCACCCTAAAGCAGGGCGTTCGGGGGTGCCCAAGCGCGCCCGAATTGACCCCCCGGGAGTGGGCTGAATGTCCGTACGCCGCGACACGAGTTGTTCAAGATCCGGTGTGGACGGTTGCGCGGAACGCTTCACCAGTGTTCGCTAACGGGCATCGTGTACCCGAGTGCGGTGCCCGCCCGGTCGAATCCGGCCGAGCGACACCACGCTCCGTCGTAGTTGGAGGAGTGACAGCAGTGGTCGCCGCGGGAGACGCTGATCAGAGCAGCGTCGCCGAAAGGCTCGGGATCAAGCCGGACATGGTGGTCCAGGAGATCGGCTGGGACGAGGACGTCGACGACGACCTTCGTGCGGCGATCGAGGAACAGATCGGCGGCGACATCCTCGACGAGGACGCCGACGAGGTCATCGACGTGGTGCTGCTGTGGTGGCGCGAGGACGACGGTGATCTCGGTGACACGCTGATCGAGGTCCGGACCCCCCTGAACGAGAACGGCGTGATCTGGGTGCTGACCCCGAAGACGGGACAGCCCGGGCACGTCGAGCCGAGCGAGATCGCCGAAGCGGTGCCGCAGGTCGGGTTGGCCCAGACGGCCAACATCAGCGCCGGCCCGAAGTGGGCGGGCACCCGGCTGGTGTCGCCGAAGTCGAAGACCAAGCGGTGACCCGGGGAGCCGCGCGATCGACACGATAGGGTTGTCGTCGCAGGCCCCTGTTCGCTCTTGAGAGGAAACCGCCGGTATGGCCGTCGAGGTCGGATCGCAAGCCCCGGACTTCACGCTCAACGACTACAACAAGCAGGCCGTGAAGCTGTCGTCCTTCCAGGGCGAGAAGCCGGTCTTGCTGGTGTTCTACCCGTTCGCGTTCAGCGGTATCTGCACCGGCGAGCTGTGCCAGCTCCGCGACGAGTTCGCGGACTACGACGGCAACGGCGTGCAGGTCATCGGTGTGTCCGTGGACACCCCGTTCTCGCTCAAGGCGTGGGCCGAGCAGGAGGGCTACCAGTTCCCGCTGCTTTCGGACTTCTGGCCGCACGGTGAGGTCGCGAAGGCCTACGGCGTCTTCAACGAGGCGGCCGGTCTGGCCACCCGCGGCACCTTCCTGATCGACAAGGACGGCGTCGTGCGGTTCGCCGAGGTCAACCAGCCCGGCGAGGCGCGCGACCAGCAGGCGTGGAAGAAGGCCGTGGCCTCCCTGGCCTGAGTCTTCACCGGTGGCACCCGTGCGCGGGTGCCACCTCCCGGGCGCATAGCTCAGCGGGAGAGCACTCGGTTTACACCCGAGCGGTCGTAGGTTCGATCCCTACTGCGCCCACCGAAAACCCGGCGACAACCCCGCCCGAACGCGGCTACTTTCAGCCGCATGCACGACCTCACGTGGCGGCCGCTCACCCGCGAAGACGCGCAGGCGTCCGCGGACCTCCTCAACGCCATGGAGACCGTCGACGGGATCGGCGAGAACTACACGGCGGAGGACACCCTCCAGGAGCTGATCGACCCGTACGCGGATCTGGAGCGCGCGAGTCTCGCGGCCTTCGACGGCGACGTGATGGCCGGCTACATGAAGATCCGCTTCAAGCCGTCCGCGGAAGAGGTTCATCGGGTCTTCCTCGACGGCGGAGTCCACCCCGCGTATCGCCGCCGGGGCATCGGCGGCGCGCTCGTCGACGCGGGGGTGGCGGCGGCCGAGGTGGTGCACGCGCTGCATCACCCGGACTCGAAGCTCGTGGTGGACGTCAACCGGCCCGACCGGATCGCCGGGCTGGCCGAACTCGTCCGGTCCCGGGGGTTCGTGCCGGTGCGCTACTTCCAGCGGATGGAGCACTCGCTCGGCACCTCGGACGGTTCGGCGATCCCTGACGGATTCCGGGTCGAGCCGTGGTCGGAGCGGAACGACGAGGACTTCCGCGCTGTCCGGAACGAGGCGTACCGGGACTACTGGGGCGCGGTGCCGATGCCCGCCGATCTCTGGCGGAACAAGATCACCAACCAGACTTTCCGGCCCGAGGTCAGCTTCTTGCTCCGTGAGGAGGCGACGGGCGCCGCGGTGGGGATGCTGGTGACCATGTGGTGGGAGGCTGACACGGAGGCCACTGGAGTCCGTGACGCGCATTTCATGGTGATCGGGACGCTCCGGGAGTATCGGCGGCGGGGTGTCGCGGGCGGGCTGATGGGGCACGCGCTGCGGGCCGCCGTCGATCAGGGCTACGACCGCGCCAGCTTGAACGTGGACTCGGCGGACCCGTCCGGGGCGTACGGGGTCTTCGAGAAGGCCGGCTTCACGCCGACGACGCGGTTCGTGCGGTGGGCCCTGGAGGCCTGACGCGCTCCGCGTTCGCTCTGTCCCGTCGGTGCTTTCGCGTGACTGGGCGGACGACACGCGTGATCAGGCGGACGACACTTGTGATCAGACGGACGACACGTGTGACTGCAGGGACGACACTCAGAGAAGGCCGAGTCCCACCGTGTCGTCCGTCCAGTCACGCGTGTCGTCCGCTCAATCACGCGTGTCGTCCCACAGGTCACGCGAAACCGCCCGACCGCGGGTACCTGAGAGGCTCCTGGCCCTGACCCGAAGCGCCACTCACGACCCACCTGACCCACGACGACCCGCAAGCCGTCAAGCCCGTCGCAAGTAGTCGGCTGAACGCGGCCGAGACACGTGAAGGCCCCATTCCCGTGACTCGCGGGAATGGGGCCTTCACGTACCCCCAACACCTGTGGAACGTCTTCGTTTTGGCGGTCTGGTCTGCCCCCTCGGCAGGCCAGACCGCCGGTCGCGCGCCTCGCCGCGGGTGGCGAACTTTTCGGCTGCACAAGACAGGAGACGGCAGGGACTGCCCAGATACATCAAGATCGGCGGCCATTGGAGTGATACCGGGCCGCGAGGGGCGATCACGGAAAGCGATTACGCGCGGGTAAGCCTGTTCGCCAGGGTCGACATCGTGTAGGCCCCGATGCCCATGACGACTTCGAGAGCGTTCCGCTCGGTGAATCCGTGCCCGAAGAACGTTCGCAGCGTCTCGTCGTCCACGCCTCCGGCGGTTTCGAGCACCGCCAGGGTGAATTGCCGGACGGCTTCCAGTCGCTCGTCGGGAACTGCTCCCTGCGAGCGGAGGGCCGCGATGACGTCGTCGGTCGCGTGATGTCCCTTCAGCCTGCCGGTGTGGATCTCGACGCATACCTCGCAGCCGTTGCGCGTCGCCACGGTCATCACGACCGTCTCCCGCGCGAGCGGGTCGAGCGTGGTCTTCTCGAAGCTCGCGCTGAGCCTCAGGAACCCGTCGAGCAGTTCCGGTGACGACGCCTGCCGGGCGACGGCGGTGGGGAGGTGCCCGAACTTCCGGACGGTCGCCTCCATCAAGCGACGCGAGGCTTCGGGCGCGGTTTCGAGGGTGTGATCGGTGAACAAGGCGTGCCCCTTAAGATGGTCAACGTGGTTGACGAAAAGGTAAACCAGGTTGTCGAATCTGGCAAGCGGGTTCCGGACCCTCCCGGGTTCGAGTTGCCGCTGCTGCTGTTCGCGGGCTTCCGCTCGATCATCGACCGGCTGCACGCGGAGCTGGCTGAGCAGGGGCATCCCGACGTCCGCCCCGCGTACGGCTTCGCCATGCAGGCGATCGGCCTCGGCGGCGCGACGGCGAGCGAGATCGGGCGGCGGCTCGGGGTCAGCAAGCAGGCGGCGGGCAAGACCGTCGACAAGCTGGAGCAGCTCGGTTACGTCGAGCGCGCCGACGACCCGGCCGACGCGCGGCGCAAGGTCGTCCGGCTCACCGGCCGCGGGATCGACTCACTCCGCCGGTCCGCGGTGATCTTCGAGGAGCTGCGGAAGGACTGGGTCGGCGCGCTGGGCGCCGACAGGGTTCGCGCGCTCGAAACCGACCTTCGGGTGATGGCGCCGGCGGACGGCTTCCGCCTCGACGTCGCGGGCTGGTTCGGAGCCTAGAACGGGCAACCCGGGTTCGGCGCGTCTTGCGAGAGCGGTTTTCCGTGCGGCAGCACGTAAAGCACCTCCAGCACCACCGGCGTCGTCCCGAGGTTCCGTCCGATGTGGACGGTGTCGCTCGGCTCGGTGAAGACGGCGCCCTTCCGGTACAGGCCGTCGAGCCCGCAGTCGGCCGAGTTGTGCGTCAGCGTGCCGTTCTTGACGAACGCGTACAGCTTCCCGTCGTGGTAGTGCCAGCCGGTGTAGCCGCCGGGCTGGATGACGACCTCGCGCCGCACGTAGTCGGTGTCCCCGACGGTCTTCTGCCCGAAGATCGTCCCGGTCACCCCGGACCCGGGGGTCGCCTCCGCTGTCGCGGGGACGGCGAACGCGAGAGC
Source organism: Amycolatopsis thailandensis (assembly GCF_042723255.1). Classification (NCBI taxonomy): domain Bacteria; kingdom Bacillati; phylum Actinomycetota; class Actinomycetes; order Pseudonocardiales; family Pseudonocardiaceae; genus Amycolatopsis; species Amycolatopsis thailandensis. The sequence goes on along the minus strand of NZ_JBHXJK010000055.1, from coordinate 21,292 downwards.
GAGCGTGGCGAGCAGTGTGGTCACAGACCGCGGGCGCATCAGGAAACGGTACCGCGAATCAGGGGGCCCGAAGCGTCCGCCGCAGCATCTTTCCGCTCTCCGTCCGCGGCAGCCGCTCCCGGAAGTCGAAGCGGCGCGGTGTCTTGAACCCGGCGAGCTCCGCCCGGCAATGCTCTTCGAGCCGCTTCGCCAGGTCGGTGTCCCCGGCGACATCCTCGACCGGTTGAACGACGGCGACGACCCGTTGCCCCCATTCGGGATCCGGTTCGCCGATCACCGCGACGTCGGCGACGTCGGGATGGCTCAGCAGCCGCGCCTCGATCTCGGCCGGGTAGATGTTCACCCCGCCGGAGAGGATGAGATCCGTCCGCCGGTCGCACAGGAACACCCGGCCCTCGGTGTCGAGATAGCCGACGTCGCCCACGGTGACGAACTCCCCGGAACGCGCGGCCGCCGTCTTGCCCGGATCGTCGTGGTAGTCGAATTTCGTGTGCGCGGAACTGAAGTAGAGCGTCCCGGTCTCGCCCGCGGGGAGCTCCCGGCCGTCGTCGTCGAGGACCTTGACCCGCACGCCGTCGAGCGGCTCGCCGACGGTGCCCGGCTCGGCGAGCCAATCACGGGCGTGCACCGCCGAGATCAGGCCCTCGGACGCGCCGTAGTACTCGTGGACCACCGGTCCGAGCCAGGCGAGCATCCGCTCCTTCACCTCCCGGGGGCACGGCGCGGCGCCGTGGATCACCGAGATCAGGCTCGACAGGTTGTGGCGCGCGCGGACGTCCTCGGGCAGCCGCAGCATGCGGTGGAACATCGTCGGCACCAGATGCGTACTCGTCACGCGGTGCTTTTCCGTGAGCCGCAACGTTTCCCCGGCGTCGAACCGGTCCATCAGCACGAGCGTGTGCCCGAGATGCAGGATCGCGGTCGAGAACATGCCGGGCGCCGCGTGGTAGAGCGGGCAGGCGACGAGGTGCACGCCGTGCCCCGCCACGACGTCCAGGCGTTCGAGGACGTGCGCGTGGATGGGGTGCAGTGCGGGCGGCCGCCCGGACAGCGCGCGCCGGACACCTTTGGGGCGGCCGGTGGTCCCGGACGTGTAGAGCATCGTCTGACCGGCGGTCCGGTGCTCCGGCGTGGTGGTGGGCAGGTCCGTGCCCCAGGACGCGTAATCCGCCCAGCCCGGCGTCTCGCCGCGGGAAAACCGGTGCAGGCCTTCCAGTTCCGCGGTGCACGTGGCCGCGATGTCCGAGTCCGCGACGGCCACCTTGGCGCCGCTGTTGGCCGCGATGTACGCGATTTCGCCCGGCGAGGACCGGTGGTTGACCGGGGTGAAGTACATGCCCGCCTGCAGGGTCGCCAGCAGCAGCTCGTAATAGGCGAGTCCATTGTGGATGATCGCGACGACGCCGTCGCCCTCGCCGAGGCCGAGCGCCCGCAAGGCGTGGGTCAGCTGGTTCGCGCGCGCCGACAGTTCGCCGAAGGTGGTTTCCCGCCCGTCGACGTCGATCACCGCGACACGGCCGGGGTCCTGGGCCGCGACTTCGTAGAACGTACTCATTTCATCACCGATTCGGGCCGTCGCAGGGTTTCCAGATGCCGCCGGAGGACCGTTCGCATCAGCTCCGGCGGGGTCCGGCCCGTCGAGAGGGCGAGGCCGTCCAGCAGTGCGGCCAGCCGTTCGGTCTCGACGGCCAGGTCGAGGTCGTCGAGCAGGCCGCCCGCTTCGTTCGCGCCGTCGAGCACCCGCCGGACGAGCGCGCGGACCCCCTCGTACATGCGGGCGGCCTCCTCCGCGAGGTCCGGGCGGTTCCTCGCGGCGGCCGAGAACGCCAGCCAGACGTCGGTTTCGGCCCGCGTCTGCTCGGTGAGCGGAAGCAGTTCGCCGAGCAGGGCTTCGGTGATTTCCTGCCGTCGTGAACGTGGCGTCTTCGGATCGAGCAGATCGGGGAGGTGGCCGAGCAGTCTCGCTTCGAGCCGGTCGCCGAGCGCGCGCATGGCGAACACGATCAGTTCGTCGTGGCCGCGGAAGTAGTGCCGCACCGAACCGATCGCGAGACCGGCCTCTTCGGCCACGCTCCTGAGCGACGCCTGCGCGAGCCCGTCCCGCTGGATCACGCGGAAGACGGCCTCGGCTATCTCCAGGCGGCGGACGCCGGGGTCGACGATCTTGGGCATGTTGTCTTTATAGCACGGGCTTGCTATTTTATTTGGCACAGTCATGCTACAAAGGGGGAGTTCATGAGGACCTGGTTGCTGATCGCGCTGGTGGTCGCCGCGGTGGTCGTGATCGTCGTGCGCCGGCTGCGCGGGGAGCCGCTGGTCGCCCGCGATGTGTTCGGGGCGCCGGTGATCCTGCTCGCGATCGGGGTCTACGGCCTGGCCAAGCTGGAGATCTTCACCTTCACGGACGGCCTCTGGCTCGTGCTGGGCTCCGCGGTCGGCTGCGGGCTCGGCGCGGTGCGTGCCACCACCACGAAGCTGTTCGAGCGCGAAGGTGTGCTCTGGCTGCGCTACACCGGCTGGACGTTCGGCGTGTGGGTGCTCTCGCTGCTGGTGAACTTCGGGATCGGATTCCTGGCCACCACGGCCGGGGTACATCCCGACGCGCGGCCGGTGACGTTGTCGATCGGCGTCAGCCTGCTGGGGGAGGCACTGGTGATCGGCAAACGCGCGAAGACGACGGGGCTGCCGTTCGCCCCGCCGTCCGAGTCGCTGCTTTCGCGCCGTTAAGCCAGTTTCCCGACTTCGCCGACGAGGAGGTCGATGTCGTCCTCGGTGTTGAAGTAGTGCACCGAGGACCGGACCAGCGACGGCAGTCCGCGGTCGGAGAAGTCGAACTGGGCGGACGTCGCCTCCGTGACGCTGACGTTGATCTTCGCCGCCGCCAGGCGCTGTTTCACCTCCTGCGAGGGCGTTTTCGTCACGCTGAACGTGACGATCCCGCACTGCCGGGTGCCCTGGTCGTGCACCTGGACGCCGGGGATCTCGCGGAGCGCGTCGCGCAGCTTCGCCGCGAGCGCGGCGACACGGGCCTCGATGGCGGGCATGCCCCATTCGAGGGCGTAGTCGATCGCCGCGCCGAGACCGTGCAAGGCGGCGTGATCGCGTTCCCAGACCTCGAACATCTTCGCCGTCGAGTCGACTTCGTAGGTTTCGGGCGCGGTCCACACCGCCGAGTGGAGGTCGAGCATCGCGGGCTCGACGCGCTCGCGTAGCCGCGGGTGCGCGTACAGGAACCCGGTGCCGCGCGGCCCGCGCAGGTACTTGCGGCCGGTCACGCTGAGCGCGTCGCAGTTCAGGCGCGCGACGTCGAGGTCGAGCTGGCCGGCGCTCTGGCACGCGTCCAGCAGGAACGGGATCCCGGCCGCCCGCGCGACCGCGCCGATCTCCTCGGCGGGGTTCACCAGCCCGCCCTGGGTCGGCACGTGGGAGACGGCGATCAGCTTGACGTCGCCGTCGACGCGGCGCTTGAGGTCCTCGACGTCCAGCTGCCCGGACTCGTCGTTGTCGACCACCTCGACGACGGCGCCGGTGCGCTTCGCGATCTGGAGAAAGGAGATGACATTGCTTGCGTACTCGGACTTCGCCGTCAGGATCCGGTCTCCCGCGGCGAACGGAAGCGCGTAGAAGACCGCCTGCCAGGACCTGGTCGCGTTGTCGGTCAGCGCGATGTCGCCGGGTTCGGCTCCGACGAGCCGGGCGGCCGAGGCGTAGACGCCGTTCATCCGCTCCGCGGTCGCCGCGGCCTGCTCGTATCCGCCGATCAAGGCCTCCTCGCGAAGGTAGTCCACGACGGTGTCGGTGACCCGCGAGGGCGGCAGGGACGATCCGGCGTTGTTGAGGTGGACCACTTCCGCGCAGCCCGGCGTCTCGACCCGAGCGCGGTTCACATCGAAGTCCGTCATGCCTAACTGAATACAGTACGTCCGAAGTGCATGCAATACTGTCCGCATGACGAGGAACCTGCTCCGGCGCGACCTCGCGGAGGAGATCACCGCCCGCGTGCTCGACGGCCGGATCGCCGCGGACAGCCGGATCAACGAGGTGCACCTCGCCCGCGAACTGGGCGTCAGCCGGACACCGTTGCGCGAGGCGCTGATCGGGTTGGCCGATCGCGGCCTGCTCGTCTCGGCGCCGAACCGGGGTTTCCTCGTGCCGCCGTTCGATCCGGAGGAGGCGCGGCAGCTGTACCCGCTCGTCGCGGAGCTGGAATCGCTCGCGTTGCGCTGGAGCTCGCCGCAGGACCTCGCCGGCCTCACCGGCGGCCTGGACCGGATCACCGCCGAGATGACCGCGGAACTCGATCGGCAGGGTGATCTGTCCACTTTGGACGACCGCTGGCACGCGCTGCTGGTCTCGCGCTGCACGAATCCGCATCTGCTGCGCCTGATCGAGCAGACGAAACCGCTGCTGAAGCGCTATGACGCCCGCTATTTCGGTGGCATCGAACGCTCACGGGAGAGTATCGATGAACACCTCCGGATCGCCGAGGCGATCCGCGTCTCCGACCTCGCGGCGGCCGTGGAGCTGCTCGCGCGGAACTGGGTGAAAACGTTGGCATATCTGGACGACATGGGGTGACACGATGTTCGTGACTGCACATCTGAGCGACAACCATCTCGACGGCGGGGAACGCGCCGACGAACGCACCGAACGGGTCATGCGGTACCTGGGCAGTCTGGCGACACCGGTCGACGCGATCCTGGTGACGGGCGACATCGCCGACCACGGCACGCTCGAGGAGTACCGGCGCGCGGCCGAACTGTTCAAGACCGACGTCCCGCTCTTCACCTGCCCCGGCAACCACGACAAACGCGGCCCGTTCCGTGAAGGGCTGCTCGGCCAGGCACCGGACGACGGGCCGGTCAACGTGGCGCACACCGTCGGCGACGTCACCTTCGTCATGGCCGACTCCAGCATTCCCGGCAAGCCGGACGGGCAGTTCGACGACGAGACCATGGCCTGGCTGGACGGCGTGCTGGCCGACGGCGACGGCCCCGCCTTCATCGCCTTCCACCACCCGCCGGTCGCGCTCGGCCTGCCGTTGGTGGACGCGATGCGCCAGTACGGCGAAGACAGGCTTGCCGAGGTGCTCGCCCGCCACCCGCGAGTGGTGGCCCTGCTCTGCGGGCATGTGCACGCCTCGGCGTCGACGACGTTCGCGGGTGTGCCGCTGCGGTCGGCGCCCTCGGTGGGATCGAGCATCCTGCTTCCGTGGGAGGAGAACGGTCTCCGGCCGTGGGGTGAAGGCGGGCCGATCGACTACGACCTGCCGCCGTCGCTGCTGTTCCACGTGCTGCACGACGACGGCAGGCTGACCACTCACCAGCGAGTGGTCCCGGCTTAGCCCGCGAACACCGGCAGCGTGATCCGGGACGGGTGCGCGGGGTCGTGGAAGATCTCGAACCGCGCGGGTTTCCCGTCCACCGCGCTGAAAACCGGTTCGCCGGTGCCGTGGTTGCGGGCGAAGCGCGGGAACGCTCCGCCCGCGACCTGCAGCCGCAGGCGATGCCCGCGCCGGAACCGGTAGGCGGTCGGGTCGAGCCGGACCTCGGCCGCGACCACACCGTCCACATCGGACCCGGGACTGCCGGGGCGCAGGCGGAGGATGCCGTCGGTGACGTTGCGGGAGACCCCGCGGCCGTCGACGTCGCACAGCCGGACGTAGACGTCGCCGTGCCCGAGGTCGGTCCGGACGTGCACCAGCGCGGAGATCTCGCCGATGACGTCGAGGTCGCGCTTCAGCCTGTCGCCGGTGAAGAGCAGCACGTCGCGGCGCACTTCGACGTCCTTGTTGTCCTGCTGTTTCTGCACACCCGAAAGCAGGGGACCGCCGACGGCAGGCGTCGGGTCGGCCGGGTCGAAGGTGAACGTGCCCGGCTTCGACTCGACGGGCTCGGCGGTGGAAAGCCCGCCGGGACGCAGGAAGTACGGGGTCGTGTCGGACTTCGGCGGCCAGCTTTCGAAGTCCAGCCACCGCCCTGATCCTTGGAGGTACAGGCGTACGGGCGCTTGCCTCAGCGGCGCGCGATCGCCGAGCAGATGCGCGGAGAGAAAGCCGATCTGGTCGGTGATCAGGGTTTTCAGGCTGGCGGGCTCGCCGTGCGCCCACGGGCCGATGGTGATCCGCGGCTCGCGACCGGCGGCCGCGAGCTCCTTGAAATCACGCAGCTGGGCGGCGATGAACAGGTCGTACCAGCCGGTCACCATGCTCACCGGCGTGGTCAGCCCGGCGACTTCGACGCTGTGATCCGCCGGCGCCCAGAAGTCGTCGCCCGGTTCGGCGTGCTCGGAGACGTCCTGCAGGAACCGTACCTGCTTGCCGATGGCCTCGACGTCGGCGCCGGAAACCGGCAGATGTGCCATGGCCCGCCGGGTCTTCTTCGTCTGCCAGGGATTCGGCAGGCCCGCGAACCGGCCCTCCTGGCGGCCGATCAACGACGACCACGAAACCATGTTGTCGACCGCGAGGATCCCGCCGGGATAGAAGGCCGAGGTGAACTCCGACGCGGTGACGCCGAGACAGATCGCTTCGAGCGGCTCGTCGAGGTACGGCGCGACGGCCCATTGCGTGTGGCCGAGGTAGCTCGCGCCCGCCATCGCGACCCGCCCGTCGCACCACGGCTGCTCGCGCAGCCAGGCGACGGTCGCGAGGCCGTCTTCCTTCTCCAGATGGAACGGCCGGAACTCGCCACCGGAGCCGAAGGTCCCGCGCGTGCTTTGGAGGACCACCTGGAGCCCGTGCCGGGCGAACGTCTCGCCGAAGATCTTGCCCATCACGCCCTTGCGGCCGTACGGCGTGCGGATCAGCACCACCGGCCGCGGCTCGTCGCCGGGGACGGCGTAGCGGTCCGCGAGCAGCCGGACGCCGTCGGGCATCGGGACGGGGATCGCCTTGGTCACCGAGGGGGCGGGCCCTTCGGCCGCGGGAAGGCCGAGGTACCGGTCGAGAAGTCGGTCGAGCACGCTGGGGCCGCCTTTCGTGCGGAGGATCACCTTCCGCTTACGACCGTACCCGCGTCGGCGGCCTGAGGGAGTCCCGTACGTGTCATGAGGGGTCCCCTTCGGACGAAAATTGTCCCAAGGGGACCCCTCATGACACCGGGCGCGGGGCAGACCGCCCGGTACCGCCCCGCTGGTCTCAGGAAAGCCGCGCGAGCGTCTCCGGCTTCAGCAGCTTCGCCAGCTCTTCGGCGGGAAGAAGGCCCTTCTCGACGACGAGCTCCGCCACACCGCGCCCGGTCTCCAGCGCCTCCTTGGCGATCTCGGTCGCCGCCGCGTAGCCGATGCTCGGATTGAGCGCGGTCACCAACCCGATCGAGTTCTCGACGTAGCCCCGCATCACGTCGGCGTTCGCGGTGATCCCGGAGACGCACCGTTCCGCCAGCACGAGGCAGGCCGACCGCAGATGCGTGATGCTCTCCGAAAGCGAGTGCAGGATCAGCGGCTCGAACGCGTTGAGCTGCAGCTGGCCCGCTTCGGCCGCCATCGTCACCGCGACGTCGTTGCCGATGACCTCGAACGCGACCTGGTTGACCACCTCGGGGATCACCGGGTTGATCTTGCCGGGCATGATCGACGACCCCGCCTGCACCGGCGGCAGGTTGATCTCGTTGAGCCCCGCCCGGGGGCCGGACGAAAGCAGCCGCAGATCGTTGCAGCTCTTCGAGAGTTTCACCGCGATCCGCTTGAGCACACCGGAAAGGTGCACGAAAGCGCCGCAGTCCTGCGTCGCCTCGACGAGGTCGGCGGCGGTCACGACGGGCAGCCCGGTGATCTCGCGCAGGTGCGCGACGGCGGCTTCGGCGTATCCGGGCGCGGCGTTGAGGCCGGTACCGATCGCGGTCGCGCCGAGGTTGATCTCGTGCAGCAGCGTCACCGCCTCGGTGAGCCGTAGCCGGTCTTCGCCGAGCATGACCGCGTAGGTGCCGAACTCCTGTCCCAGCGTCATCGGGACGGCGTCCTGCAACTGCGTGCGGCCCATCTTCAGCAGGTCGTGGAACTCGACGGCCTTGGCCGCGAACGCCTGCTCCAGCACGACCATCGCCTCGGCGAGTTCCCGGACGGCGATGATCGTGGCGACGTTGACCGCGGTCGGGTAGGCGTCGTTGGTCGACTGCCCGAGGTTCACGTGCTCGTTCGGGTGCACACGGGCGTAGTCGCCCTTCTCGTGCCCGAGCAGTTCGAGCGCGCGGTTCGCGATCACCTCGTTGGCGTTCATGTTCGTCGAGGTGCCCGCGCCGCCCTGGATGACGTCGACGACGAACTGGTCGTGCAGCGCGCCTTCCCGGATCTCGCGGCACGCCCGGCGGATCGCGCCGGCGACGTCCGGTTCCAGCAGGCCGAGGTCGGCGTTGGCGCTCGCGGCCGCCTCCTTGACCGACGCGAGCGCCTCGATCAGATGCGGGTACGCGGAGATCGCGGTGCCGGTGATGGGGAAGTTCTCCCTGGCGCGGGCGGTGTGCACACCCCAGTAGGCGTCGGCCGGGACTTCCTTGTCTCCCAGCAGATCGTGTTCCACGCGGTGCATCTGTCGCTCCTCAGGCGGCGAGGTGATGGTCGGCGAGCGCGCCGGTCACGCGCAGACCGGGGAACGGCTCCAGGACGTCTTGTTCGACGCCGCACAGCGCGAGCGCGGCGGCGAGCACCGGCTTCCGCGCGCGGTCACCGCCGTCGGCGATCTTGATCGCGATGGCCGTCCCGTCCGGCAAAGCGGCGACCTGGACGGCTTCGAAACCGTCCTTGGCGATCAGCCCGGGCACCGCGCGCATGAGCGCGGTGACGTCGCGACGGGTGCCGGCGACCAGTTCCGGATGCTTCCGGATCCCTTCGGCGACAAGGCTTTCCGGAGTGCCGGTGGAAGCCGCGGCGATCTTGCCGACGGCCCTGGCGAGTCCGCGCAGCGAGACCGCGAACAGGGGAGCGCCGCAGCCGTCGACGGCGACCTTCGGGATCCGCTGCCCGGTCAGCTCCTCGACGCACTCCGCGATCGCGCGCTGCAAGGGGTGCCCCGGATCCAGGTAGTCCTTTGTGGACCAGCCGTGCAGGCGGCAGGTCGCGAGCATCGCGGCGTGCTTGCCGGAACAGTTGTGCGCCAGTCTCGAAGCCGGCCGCCCCGCGACGATCCAGGCGTCGCGCTCGACGGGGTCGAACGGCAGGTCTTCCGGCGTTCGCAGGTCTTCCGCGGTGAGCCCGGCGCCGTCGAGCGTCCTGAGCGCCTCGGCGAGGTGGATCTCCTCGCCCGAGTGGCTGGCCGCGCCGACGGCGAATCCGGCGGGGCTCAGCTCGACGCCTAGTCGCGCCATCGCCGTGGCCTGCAAGGGTTTCGCCGCCGAACGCGGGTAGAACGCCGCCTCGATGTCACCGGCGGAGAACAGCACCCGGCCGTCCGGGGCGAGCACCACGGCCGAACCGTGGTGCACCCCCTCGACCATTCCGTCGCGAAGGAGGTGCACCAGCGGTTCGTGGGCGGGAACGCGGATCTCGGGGATCACAGCTTCGTCTTTTCGAAGACGTCCATGTTGATCCGCTTGCGGACCCCGAACCAGCCCGCCACCAGCGCGAGCCCGATGACGGGCAGGCAGTACAGGGTGATCCGGCCGACCTCGTCGAAGCCCATCAGCACCACGACGGCGACGAGGAAGACCAGCGTCGCGATCTCGGTGTAGGGAGAGAACGGCAGACGGTAGGACGGGCGCTCGACCTCGCCGAGTTTGGCCTTGCGCACGAACAGCAGATGCGAAAGGACGATGATCGCCCAGGTGCCGAGGATGCCGACGGCGGCGAAGTTCAGCACGATCTCGAAGGCCTGGCTCGGCACGACGGCGTTCAGGCCGACACCGACCACGCAGACCGCGGAGGTGAGCAGGATCCCGCCGTAGGGCACGTGGTTCTTGTTCATCACGCCGGTGAACTTCGGCGCGGACCCGGCCAGCGACATCGACCGCAGGATGCGGCCGGTGGAGTAGAGCCCCGAGTTCAGGCTGGACAGCGCCGCCGTCAGCACCACCAGGTTCATCACGTTGCCCGCCTGCGGCACACCGACATGCGAAAGCACGGTGACGAACGGGCTCTCGCTCTTCGAGTAGGAGCTCCACGGCATGAGCATCGCCAGCAGGACGACCGAACCGACGTAGAAGATCCCGATACGCCACATGATCGAGTTGATCGCCTTCGGCATGATCTTGCGCGGGTTCTCCGTCTCGCCGGCGGCGACGCCGACCAGTTCGACCGAGGCGTAGGCGAACACGACGCCCTGGATGATCAGCACCATCGGGAGCACACCCGCCGGGAAGATCCCGCCGTGGTCGGAGAGCAGCGAGAAGCCCGGGACCTGGCCGTCGATCGGCTGCTGGGTCACCAGCAGCCAGATTCCGATCCCCATGAAGGTCACCAGCGCGGCGACCTTGATGATGGCGAACCAGAACTCCATCTCGCCGAACAGTTTCACCGAGACCATGTTCAGCGCCAGCACCACGGCGAGCGCGATCAGCGCCAGCACCCACTGCGGGATCGGCGTGAAGAACGACCAGAAATGCGCGTACAGCGCGATCGCGGTGATGTCCGCGATACCGGTCGTCGACCAGTTCAGGAAGTGCATCCAGCCCGCGACGAACGCGCCCTTCTCTCCCATGAACTCCCGGGCGTAGGAAACGAAGGCGCCGGAGGAGGGGCGGTACAGGATGAGTTCGCCGAGCGAACGCACCACGAAGAACGCGAAAAGGCCGCAGACCGCGTAAACGATCGCCAGCGCCGGGCCGGCTTGCGCGAGCCGTCCGCCCGCGCCGAGGAACAGGCCGGTGCCGATGGCGCCGCCGATCGCGATCATGTTGACGTGGCGGGGCTTCAACGCCTTGTCGTAGCCGGCATCACCGGCGTCGGCCGGCACCGGCGCGGTTTTGCCGTCCGCGCTGAGGGTCTGTTCGGTCACGGTGTCAGTCGTCCTTGTTCTGGTGCGTCGTGTGGCTTGGCCGCACGATGGTGGTAAGCGCGTTCTCGACGTGCTCGAGATGGGAGGTCATCGCCGCGATGGCGTCCGCTTCGGACCCGGAGGCGATGGCGGTGACGATCTCACGGTGCTCGGTGTTCGAGCGGGTCCGACGGTCCCCCAATTGGTTGAGAAAGGAGGACTGTCTGGCCAGCGCGTCCCGGATCTCTTCGATGACCTTGCCGAACACCGGGTTGCCCGAGGCCTGGGCGATGGTGATGTGGAACAGCGAGTCCAGCGCCACCCACGCGGTGTTGTCGGTTTCGAGGTCCATCCGCTCGACGAGGTGACCGAGCAGATCGAGGTCGTCGGTGCTGCGGCGCACGGCGGCGTAGCCGGCGACGGGGATCTCGACGTGGCGCCGGACCTCGAAAAGGTCGCGGGCCGAGTAGGTCCCGAAGGTGGGGTTCTCGACCGGCCCGGTGGCGGTCACGAAGGTCCCTTTGCCCGTTTTGGACACGGTGAGCCCGAGCGCTTGCAATCCGCGCAGCGCTTCGCGGACGACCGAACGGCTGACCTCGAACTCCTTGCCGAGCGCGGACTCCGACGGCAGCTTCTGGCCGACGGGGTACTCGCCGCGCTCGATGGCACCGCGGAGGTGGGCCAGAACGGCCTCCATCGCGCTGACGCGTCGTGGACCACCGTGTCCGGCTGTCTGGCTGTCAGACAGGTTCATGAGACGAGATCGTGCGGTCGGGCCAACGCTTTGTCAAGCGATCGGCCGAGGGCGCCGATCCACGCTGCGAGGTCCGCGTCGACGCGGTAATCGGCTGAGAATTCGAACCCGTGCTGGGTGCTTTCGTGGACGGGGAGTTCCGTGCTGACACCGGATTCCCGTGCGGAGGTGGCCAGTGTCACAACGTCGGTCAGATGGTCGTGAGTGGCGATTCGGGGTTGGAGCGGACCGGTATTTGGCTACCGACTGGGTTCGTGTCGGTCTGTCCGCCGGGTAGGTGCGACGGGGGAGGATTTCGGACGTTGAACGTCCGGTTTCTTCCCCGCTCGGCGGTCGCTGAATCGGCACCTTCGGACCGGTATGCGCTGGCCCTCCACGCTCGGATCAGGCAACGACCTGGCTTGCCGGAGGATCCCGGCTCAGCTGCTGCCGGGCCCAGTAGGTAGGCAAATACCGGTCCGCCAGAACCCGAATCGCCACTCACGACCACCCCGGTCCACTCGGCGCCGTCTCGCTTCTCCAAGTACATGAAGGACCCCTTCACCGCGCCTAGCGCAATGAAGGACCCCTTCATGTACTTGGGGAGTGACCTTCACCCGAGTCCGCTGTGACGGCTGGTGCGTCTGGGGCGGACGTGGCGACACGGACCGGACCCGAGATCGACCGCGGCCAAACCCCAGTAGGTGCCGAAGACACCCTCGGCGCTAACTCGAAGCGCCGCCCACGTCAGACCCGCTTGAGCGCGATCACCGGGAACGGCCTGCTGGTCTTCGACTGGTGCTCGGCCAGCCGAGGGAACGCCTTCGCCTGCTTCGCGAACAGACGGTCCCTCGCCGCTCCAGAGACCTCGACAGCGTGGGCGGTGAAGGCCTCTCCGTCCGCTTCGACGTCGACAGACGGCTCCGCGACCAGGTTGCGGTACCAGTCCGGATGTCCCGGAGCGCCGCCGTTCGCGGCGAACACGATGTAGCGGTCGTCGTCGGCCAGGAACAGCATCGGCGTCACGTGCCGTCGTCCGGTGCGGGCGCCGGTGGTGGTGAGCAGCAACGTCGGGAGACCGTCGCCGTGGCGGCCGTTCGCGCGGAACTCCGCGATCACTCGTTCGTTCATGGCCTGCAGGTCGATCATCAACTCTCCGGGCGGTTCGGTGATCTTGGCGGCTGGTCAGTCTGCCCATCCGCGCCCAGGTCGGCAAGCATTTTTCGATCATGGCTGCTCACAGCGCCGAAACTGTCGGTGCCGCTGGCGATACTGATCCCGTGTCCCCCGTCAGCCGCGGCCGCAAGCCCGCCAAAAGACCGAAGAACCAGCGCTCCCACCGGCCGCGTCCGCCCTTGGACGTGACCAGGGTGGAGCGCTGGCCGAAGCTGCTCCACGGACCAGTCGAGCTGTCGGACTGTGTCGTCCAAGGCCAGGTGGATCAGGACCTGGTGGTCCTGGCCGCCACGCTGACCGCCGGCAAACGCTCGGTGGGAGTCGGGGTCGTGGTCAACGATCGCGAGGTCGACGTTATCGAGCTCCATCCCGATCCCGAGGACGCCCTGGCGGTTCTCCGCAACGGCTTCGAGGTCACCGAGGCGCCGCTGACCCCCGAAGAGTTCCGGAGCCAGGTCGAAACGGCGCTGATCGCCAGGGCGGATCATGACGCCTGGTTCCGGGAGAAGGTCCCCAAGCTCTCGGAGCTGGGGACCGATCCGAGGCCTGAGCTGCCCGAGCGCGCGGCCCAGCTGCGCCGATGGCTCGGCTTGCCCGGCTACGAACCGTTGCCCCGCTTGTCGTCGGCCGATCCGCTGCCGCTCGTCCTGCCCTCGCCCGCGCCGGTCACCGGACTCTGGCTGGCGGTCGCCCTGTCCGAGCCGGACGAGGCGATCTGGCGACGGCTCGAAGTCAGCTCCGACGTCACCCTCGCCGGACTGCACCGGATCCTCGCGGCCGCGTTCGACCGTGACGAACGGCAGGATCACCGGTTCGAGACCGCGTACGGAGGCTTCAGCGTCGATGCGTGGAGCGGTGAGGGCGACAGGCCGGACGACGAAGCGACCCTCGGCCAGGTCGTCACCTCGCCCGGCCACCGGCTCGTCTACGAGGCGGAGGGCTGGCGGCACTGGATCCGGGTGGAGAAGCTGGTCGGCCCGCCTCGCACGGCGAGTTGTCTCGACGGGGAGCGCGCCGCCCCGCCACCGGAATGTGACGACCTGAGCGGTTACGAGATGTTGCTGGAAGCCCTGCGTGATCCGGACGACGAAGAGAACGAGGAACTGATCGAAGAGCTCGGCGGCCACGGCTTCGATCCGGAGTGGTTCGACAAGGAGGTGGTCGACGGACGGCTGGCCCGGCTGAGCTGACCCGGCGAGCCCGGCCTCGCTGCCCCGTTCGGGTGGCGACGGTTCCGGCGAGCCAACTGGATTTGATCTTGCTCGGCTAGCAGACTCGGCACTGGCCGAGGACCGCGTCCCCCCGCGAGTTGCTGATGATCATGAGAAGCCTAGGGTGGGAGGACCGGCCCGCGTCAAGCAGCCAGGGATCCGTCTGCCTAGGGGAGGTTTTCGCTGGTGTCGAACGATTCCTTCGTCCACCTGCATGTGCACACCGAGTACTCGATGCTCGACGGTGCGGCGAAGATCGCCCCCTTGTTCAAGGAGGCGGCGCGCCTGGGCATGCCCGCGGTCGGCATGACCGACCACGGGAACATGTACGGCGCGGACGAGTTCTACCAGCAGGCGGTCAAGCACGAGCTCAAGCCGATCATCGGCATCGAGGCCTACATCGCGCCGGAGAGCCGCTTCCACAAGAAGCCGGTCTTCTGGGGGCAGGCCAACCAGCGTGGCTCGGACGAGTTCGGTGAGGGCGGTGACGTCTCCGGTAGCGGTTCGTACACCCACATGACGATGCTCGCCGAGAACTCCACCGGCCTGCGCAACCTGTTCAAGCTCTCCTCGCTCGCGAGCATGCAGGGGTACTACCGCAAGCCCCGGATGGACCGCGAGCTGATCGCGGAGAACCACCAGGGCATCATCGCGACCACCGGCTGCCCGTCCGGCGAGGTCCAGACCCGGCTGCGGCTGGGACAGCGCACCGAAGCGATCCAGGCCGCTTCGGACTACAAAGACATCTTCGGCGGCGACAACTTCTTCCTCGAACTGATGGACCACGGCCTGCCGATCGAGCGGTCGGTCCGCGAGGGCCTGCTCGAGATCGGCAAGCTGCTCGACCTCAGGCCGCTGGCCACCAACGACTCGCACTACGTCACCAAGGACCAGGCCGACACCCACTCCGCGCTGCTGTGCGTGCAGGCGGGCAAGACGCTGAACGACCCGAACCGGTTCAAGTTCGACGGTGACGGCTACTACCTGAAGTCGGCCGCCGACATGCGCGAGTACTGGGACAAGGAAGTCCCCGGCGCCGCCGACTCGACGCTGCTGATCGCCGAGCGCGTCGAGTCCTACAAGGACGTCTACACGCACAAGGACCGGCTGCCGTTCTTCGAGGTCCCCGACGGCTACGACCAGGGCACCTGGCTGCGGGAAGAGGTCGCGCGCGGTCTCAAGTGGCGGTATCCGGAGGGCGTCCCGGACGAGTACTACAACGAGCGCATCGAGATCGAGCTCGACGTCATCATCGGGAAGGGCTTCCCCGCCTACTTCCTCATCGTCGCCGACCTCATCAACTACGCCCGCAAGGTCGGCATCCGTGTCGGTCCCGGCCGTGGTTCCGCCGCCGGTTCGCTGGTCGCGTACGTCCTCGGTATCACCAACCTGGACCCGATCCCGCAGAAGCTGCTGTTCGAGCGGTTCCTGAACCCCGAGCGTGTCTCGATGCCCGATATCGACATCGACTTCGACGACCGCCGTCGCGGCGAGATGATCCGGTACGCCACCGACAAGTACGGCGTCGACAAGGTCGCGCAGGTCATCACCTTCGGCACCATTAAGACCAAGGCGGCCATCAAGGACTCCGCGCGGGTCCACTTCGGCCAGCCGGGGTACGCGATCGCGGACCGGATCTCCAAGGCCCTGCCGCCGCCGATCATGGCGAAGGACATCCCGCTTTCGGGCATCGTCGACTCGAAGCACGAGCGGTACGGCGAGGCCGCCGAGGTCCGCGCGCTCGTCGAGACCGACGAAGAGTGCAAGACGATCTTCGAGACCGCCCGCGGCCTCGAAGGGCTGATCCGCAACGCGGGCGTCCACGCCTGCGCGGTCATCATGTCCTGCGACCCGCTGACCGACGCCATCCCGCTGTGGCAGCGCGACGACGGCTCGATCATCACCGGCTGGGACTACCCGTCGTGCGAGAACATCGGCCTGCTGAAGATGGACTTCCTGGGCCTGCGGAACCTCACCGTCATCGGTGACGCGATCGACAACATCAAGAGCAACCGCGGGGTCGACATCGACCTCGACACCCTCGGCGTCGAAGACCCGGAGACGTACAAGCTGCTCTCCCGCGGTGACACGCTCGGCGTGTTCCAGCTGGACGGCGGCCCCATGCGTGACCTGCTCCGCCGGATGCAGCCGACGGTGTTCGACGACATCGTGGCGGTGGGCGCGCTGTACCGCCCCGGCCCGATGGGCATGAACGCGCACAACGACTACGCCGACCGCAAGAACAACCGGCAAAAAGTCAAACCGATCCACCCGGAACTCGAAGAGCCCCTGAAGGAGATCCTGGCCGACACCTACGGCCTGATCGTCTATCAGGAGCAGATCATGCACATCGGCCAGAAGGTGGCCGGGTACTCGATGGGCCGCGCGGACGTGCTCCGCCGCGCCATGGGCAAGAAGAAGGCGGAAGTCCTCGAGAAGGAGTTCGTCGGCTTCGAAGAGGGCATGAAGTCGAGCGACCTGCTCGAAGGCGGCTTCTCCTCCGAGTCGATCAAGGCGCTCTGGGACACGATCCTCCCGTTCGCCGGCTACGCGTTCAACAAGAGCCACGCGGCCGCGTACGGCCTGATCTCCTATTGGACCGCGTACCTCAAGGCGAACTTCACGCCGGAGTACATGGCCGCGCTGCTCACCTCGGTCGGTGACAACAAGGACAAGTCCGCGGTCTACCTCTCGGAATGCCGCCGTCTCGGGATCAAGGTGCTCCCGCCGGACGTCAACGAGTCGGCGCTGAGGTTCGCGGCCGTCGGGGAGGACATCCGCTTCGGCATGGGCGCCGTCCGCAACGTGGGCGCGAACGTCGTCGAGTCGATCATCAAGACCCGCGCGGAGAAGGGGAAGTACTCCTCCTTCACCGACTTCCTCGACAAGTCCGAACTGGTGGCCTGCAACAAGCGGGTCATCGAATCGCTGATCAAGGCGGGCGGATTCGACTCGCTCGGCAACTCCCGGCTTTCGATGATCCAGGTGCACGAGGACGCGGTCGAGGCCGTCGTCCCGCTCAAGCGCCAAGAGGCGATGGGCCAGTTCGACCTCTTCGGCTTCGGCGGGGACGACGACGCGGAGGCCGCCGTGTCCTCTTCGCCGCTCGCGCATCTGAAGTTCGGCGAAGAGGAGTACCCGCGCAAGCAGCTCCTCGCCTACGAGCGGGAGATGCTCGGCCTCTACGTCTCGGCGCACCCGCTGGACGGCGCCGAACGCATCCTGCGCAAACACGCGCCGAGGCCGATCGCGGCGATCATCGCCGACCCGCCCAAGGAAGGCGAGCTGATCATCTCCGGGTTGATCACCTCGCTGGAACGCCGGGTCAACAAGAAGGGCGAGCCCTGGGCGATCTGCACCGTCGAGGACATGGACGCCTCACTGGAGGTCCTGTACTTCCCGAAGTCCTACGCGATGTTCTCCGCGGACCTCATCGAGGACAACGCCGTCCTGGTCAAGGGCCGGGTGAACTGGCGCGAAGACAAGATGTCCATCTTCGGCGGCGGGCTCGTGCCGCTCGACCTGTCCGAGGTCGGCAACGGCGACGACGACCTGCCGCTGGTCCTGCTGGCCGCCGCGGAGAAGATCGACCAGTCGGTGGTCAGCGAACTGAAACAGACCCTGCTGGCGCACAAGGGTGAGACCCCGGTGCACCTCAAGCTGGTCGGCAAGAACCAGACGGTCTTCGCGCTGTACGACTATCCGGTCAAGGTGACGTCGATGCTGATCGGTGAGCTCAAGGGCATCCCCGGGATCGCCGCCAGCACCTGATGAGCACCTACGAACCCGACCCCCGGCGCTGGAAGGCGCTCGCCGTCTCCCTCGCCGCCGGGTTCATGGGCCTGCTCGACGTCAGCATCGTCAACACGGCGCTGCCCTCGATCCAGAAGGACCTCGGCGCGTCGAGCGGCGGGATCCAGTGGGTCGTTTCCGGCTACGCGCTGGCCTTCGGGCTGGTGCTGGTGACCGGTGGCAGACTCGGTGACGCGCTCGGCCGCCGCCGCATGTTCCTGTTCGCGCTCGCCGCGTTCGTGCTGACCAGCGCGTTCGCCGGCGCGGCGCCGGACGAGACGACACTGGTCGTCGCGCGGCTCCTGCAAGGTGTGGCGTCGGGGATGATGACGCCGCAGAACAGCGGGATGATCCAGGACCTGTTCCGCGGCGCGGAACGAGGCCGCGCGTTCGGCATGTTCGGCGCCACCGTCGGGATCTCGACCGCCGTCGGGCCGGTGCTCGGCGGCGTGATCCTCGCCGTCTTCGGTGACCCGGAAGGCTGGCGCTGGGTCTTCTACGTCAACGTGCCCATCGGGATCCTGGCGTTCACCCTGGCCTTGAGATGGCTCCCGAAAGCGGAGAAGCCGGCGAGGAGCCTGCGGGGCGAGATCGACTTCGTCGGCATCATGCTGCTGGGTGTCGCCGTGCTCGGCGTCCTGCTCCCGCTGATCGAATCCGAACAGGGCGGGCTGAGCGGCCTGTGGTGGCTCTTCATCGTCGCGGTGGTCTTCGGCTTCGCGTTCGTGCGCTGGGAACGCTCGATGGTCCGGCGCGGCCGTCCGCCGCTGCTGGACACCCGACTGTTCACCGGCACCCCCGGCTACGCCACGGGTGCCGCCGTCGGTGCCCTTTACTTCAGCGGATTCACCGGCATGTGGCTGGTCTTCGCCATCTTCTTCCAGCAGGGCCTCGGCTATACGCCACTGCAATCCGGGCTCGCCGTCACCTCCTTCGCCCTCGGCTCGGCCGTTTCGGCGGCGATCGCGGGACGGCTGGTGTCGAAGTGGGGCCGCAAGCTCACCGTCACCGGGCTGGTCATGGTGATCACCGGGATGGTCACGGTCGCCGTCCTCGCCGGTCAGGATCCCGGTGCCGCGGCGGGCTGGTGGTTCGCGCTGCCGTTGCTCGTCGCCGGCGTCGGTGGCGGAATGGTCATCTCACCCAACACCACACTGACCCTGGAATGCGTCCCGACCTCGATGGCGGGGGTGGCCGGGGGAGCGCTGCAGACCGGGCAGCGCATCGGCACCGCGATCGGCACGGTCGTGCTGGCCTCGGTCTTCCACGCGGTACTGGGCGCGAACGGTGGTTACTCGTCGGCGCTGACCGCGGCGATGCTGTGCGCCGCGGGCTTGACGTGCTCGGCGCTCTTACTCGCCGTGATCGAGCTCCGCGCGCGCCGGAAGCGGCGTTCGCTCACTGATCGGGAAGACGCCGCCAGGGCTGCCGCCGACAGTCAACGCGGCTGAGTCATCCGTGCGTACCGATGACTACGTTCGGCAAGACTCGATGCTCCATCCGAGTGACTGAGGCTGTCATCCCCTGGTGCTACTCAGAGCAACCGGGTAGACCTTACGGAGCCTTCACTGCTGTGTCATGGCTACCGACAGTGGTATTTCTGTCGATCGATCGGGGATGGATCGATCGGCGAAGCGATCGTGGCGAGTCCGGAGTTCTCAGGAATGGACACCCACGGTCACGAACCGGTGGACAGCCGTCGGCGTCCGCGGGGGACCGTTCGGCGGCAGCCGGCTCACCACCACTGACGAGCCGAGTCCCGGTGAGGCATTCGCGCGGGTGGGTCCGTGCGGGGTCGCCTGGGGAGGTGCACCCGGTCCGGACCCACCCGCCGCGCGTTTCTCCGAGTGTGTGAACCGCCTCCGGCTGCGAAGATCTTCGCGAGTCCGAGAGTGCGAGGAGCGGTGATGGCGGAGAGTTCTGGGCGGAATCGGCTGCGGGTCTGGTACCGGCCGATGACGATGCGCGATTCCGGTGAGGGACATCGGGTCGCGACCCCGTTGGAGCTGCTGTTCGACCTGTGTTTCGTGGTCGCCGTCGCGCAGGCCGCCGCCGGTCTGCACCACGCGATCGCCGAGAACCACATCGGGCACGGGGTGCTCAGCTTCGGGATGGTGTTCTTCGCGATCTGGTGGGGCTGGCTGAACTTCAGCTGGTTCGCGTCGTCGTTCGACACCGACGACGTCCTGTACCGGGTGGTCACCCTCGTGCAGATCGCCGGCGGGCTGACCGTCGCCGCCGGTGTCTCGTCCGCCTTCGAAGGCGACTTCAGGATCATGGTCGCCGGCTACGTCCTGATGCGCCTCGCGATGGTCGTCCAATGGCTGCGTGCCGCCAGGACCGATCCGCAGTGCCGCCCGGCCGCACTCCGGTACGCCGTCGGCATCACGATCGTCCAGATCCTGTGGATCGTGCGGCTCGGCCTGCCGGACTCGCTGGGACTGCCGTCGTTCTTCGTGCTCCTGGTGGCCGAACTCGCGGTCCCGGTGATCGCCGAACGCAAACGCTGGACCGGCTGGCACCCGCATCACATCGCCGAGCGATACGGCCTGTTCACCATCATCGTGCTGGGTGAATCGATCCTCGGCGCGACCACCGCGGTCAAGGAAGGGCTGGACGAGGGCGAGCACACCGGCAGCCTGATCTCGCTCGCCGCCGCGGGGCTCGTGCTGGTCTTCTCCCTGTGGTGGTTGTACTTCGACCAGCCGGGCCACGTCCGGCTGGAGAAGGCGAAAAGCCTGTTCACCGTCGCGAGCTGGGGCTACGGGCACTACCTGATCTTCGCGTCGGCGGCCGCGCTCGGCGCCGGCCTCGAAGTCGCGGTCGACTACGACACCCACACCGGTCACGTCGCTTCGCTGCCCGCCGCCATGGCGACGACCGTGCCCGTCGCGATCTACCTGCTGAGCGTCTGGCTGATGCACATCGGCCCCACCAACGAATGCCGTCCGATCGCGATCGGCTTCCCGGTGACCGCGGTGCTCGTGCTCGCCGCGTCGTTCACGCCCGCGCCCATCCACATCACCGCCGGACTCGCCGCGGCGCTCGTCGTGCTGACGGTGGTCGCCACGCACGGAGAGCCGGTTCTGGGGGAGACAGCGCCCGAGGGGTAGATCGACGCAGGTCAGAGCGTCGGCGCGAAAAAAGGGACCCCCCTGTAAACGCCGGTTTCGGGCCGTGTAATGTTCTCTTCGTCGCCAGGGAAACCGAGCGGCCGCCGGGAACACGAACCAAGCTCCCACCGGATGGTGGTAGAGTGGGTGGTCCCGAACCGGAGAGGTAACTCTACCCCCGCTGAAACGGCAGTTTCGAGCAGGTGCTAGGGTGTGCTCCGGACAAAAGCCAAGAAATAACTGCTTCAGATAAGGCCGTGTAGCTGCGGTGCGATCTGGGGTGTGTTGCTTGAGAACTCAACAGTGTGCTAGTGAACTAAGCCAGTAGAGCTTATGTATATGTAACCTCGTTTTGAGGTTC
>NZ_JBHXJK010000054.1:17554-57981 GCF_042723255.1 Amycolatopsis thailandensis | reverse complement strand
GGACGTTGAGTGTCCCCAATGCCACATTCGGGGCACCCGGGATCTCCTTCACCCCGGCCCGACACGCCGCCGCCCCAAGTACATGAAGGCCCCCTTCACAGCGCCTAGCGCAAGGAAGGGGGCCTTCATGTACTCAAGCTCAGTAGAGCGCGCTCGCCAGATCCCGCCGCGCCTTCATCACGCGCTCGTCCGCGGAGTCGAACAGCTCGAACAGCGCCACCAGGTGCTCCCGCGCCTTGTTGCGGTCGTCCCCCGCGGTCCGCCGCACGGCCGCGATCAGCCGCGCGAAGCCCGCCTCGGGCTGCTGCCCGGCGACTTCGAGGTCGGCGGCGGCGAGCTGGGCGTCGAGGTCGGCCGGGTCGGCGTCGGCCTTCGCGATCGCGTCCGGGCCCGCGGCCTCGGCCCGCGCGGTGAACTTCACCTGCGCGAGCGCGGTCTTGGCCTCCTCGTTCGCCGGCTCGACGTCGAGGATGCGCTCGTAGGCCGCCTGCGCCGCGGCGAAGTCACCGCGTTCGAAGGCCTCCTCGGCCTCGGTGAACCGCTCGTCCTCCGGCACCTCGACGCCGCCGCCGTTCTGCTCGGCGGCCTTGATGCCGGGCAGCCTGTCGCGCAGGGCGTCGAGCAGCGAACCGAGCCACTTGCGGATCTCGGGTTCGGGCAGCGCGCCCGAGAAGGCGTCGACCGGCTGGCCGCCGCCGATGGCGATGACCGTCGGGATCGACTGCGCGCCGAAGAGCTGCGCGATGCGCGGGTTGGCGTCGACGTCCACCTTCGCGAGCACCCAGGCGCCACCGGACTCGGCGGCCAGGCGTTCCAGCACCGGGCTGAGCTGCTTGCACGGCCCGCACCATTCGGCCCACAGGTCGACGACCACCAGTTGCTGGAGGGATCGCTCGACGACCTCGGTCTGGAACGTCGCTTCGGTGACGTCGATCACGGCGCCGCCCGTCGCGGGGCCGCCCGGTGCGGCACCGTCCGCGGCCGGGGCCCGCGGTGGGGCCGGAGGCTGTTTCTGGGGCGCCTCGGCACGCGCCTTGAGCGCGGAAAGGTCGACCGCGCCGGAAAGCGCGGCGGACAGGGCCGCCGTCTTCGATGCTGATCCGCGAGGGTGTGTCACGGTCCCCATCCTGGCACGCATCCCCGACCGTTTCACCGCATGCCCCCGCCTGCCCGCTTGGCAGGACGGTCCCCGTCCGGCAGGCTCGCTGCGAGGGGGTGATCGACATTCCGACACGCAGGACGGCCACGGTGGCCGTGGCCATCGCCATCGCGGTCACATGGGTGAGCGTCATCACGGTGCTGATCGCCCATCAACCCGATCCCGGTGTCGCCAGCCCGGGACAGCTGCGGGAGGGCCTCACCGCCGCGCTCAACGAACACGACGCCGAGGCCCTCTCCGAGCTCATCGATTACCCGCCCGCCTCGGCGGACGACTTCGCGAAGTCCTATCTCGACGCGCTGGCGGGCCGCGGCGCCCACGACGTCACGGTGAAGTTCGCGCCGGACGATCTGGCGCCGACTTCGGCGACCGTCAGCGGGAAGCTCGGCGACGGCACCGCGTTCGGTTACCCGGTGGCCGTCGCGGTCAAGGACAAGCTGTGGCTGGTGTCCTTCACCCCGCCGCTCCCCTAACCTTTCAGGTGCTTCTCGACCCGCTCGACCTTCGCGGTCAGCTGCCCCTCGTAACCCGGCCTGATGTCGGCCTTGAGCACCAGCCCGACCCGTGACGATCCCTCGCCCGCGGCCTCGACGGCGCGCTTGACGACGTCCATCACTTGATCCCAGCTCTCTCCTTCGATGTTGGTGAACATCGCGTTGGTCGAATTCGGCAGGCCGGACTCGCGCACCACTTTCACCGCGCGGGCGACGGCTTCGCTGACACCGCCGTCCTCCTCGGCCGCGGACGGGCTGACACTGAAAGCCACGATCATCTTCTGCTCCTCGTTCGGACACTTTTCCCACGGATAACACCCGGTCGCGCGCCATGGCACGGGTACCCGCTGGTAACTTCGAACGCCATGAGCCGTCCGTTGCCGTTCGACCCGATCGCCCGCGCGGCGCAGCTGTGGGAGGCCCGCATCGGGCCGTCCGAAACCATGGCCGCGGTGACCGGGATCATGCGCGTGCAGCAGATCATCCAGTCCGCCGTGGACGGCGCGCTCAAACCGCACGGGCTGACCTTCGCCCGGTACGAGGCGCTGGTCCTGCTGACCTTCGCCCGCGCGTCCCACCTGCCGATGCGCGTGATGGGCGAGCGGTTGCAGCTGCACCCGACGAGCGTCACCAACATCGTCGACAGGCTGGAAAAGGACGGCCTGGTCAAGCGCGTCCCGCATCCGACCGACCGCCGGACCACGCTGGTCGAGATCACCGACGAAGGCCGCGCACGCCGCGAAGAGGCCACGAAGGCGGTCACCGAGATCGACTTCGGGCTGACCGGGCTCACCGGCAAGCAGACCGAGCAGCTGACCGACCTGCTCACCAAGGTCCGCAAGGCCACCGGCGACTTCACCGAATAACCCCGCAAGTACGTGAAGGCCCCCTTCACTGCGCCTAGCGCAATGAAGGGGGCCTTCACGTACTTGCCGGAGATCAGGCGGCGGCGGGTTCCGGGGTCCTGGTGAACAGGCCGACACCACCGTGCGACAGCCGCTGCGGGCCGTCCAGCTTGCCGTTGCGCAGCGCCCAGGATTCGAACAGCCAGGTGAACAGCGGCGGGATGCTGGAGAGCAGCGCGAGGATCAGGGTCTTCGGGCGCCAGCCGAGCGGCTTCGCCACGGACAGGGAGACCAGCACGTAGAGGACGAACACGACGCCGTGCACCATGCCGAGGACGGGAACGCCGCCTTCGCCGAGCTTGACGGCGTACTTGAGGAACATCCCGACCAGCAGCCCGGCCCACGAAAGGGCTTCGGCTACCGCGGCCACGCGGAATACTAGAGCGGCCTTGCTGGACACTTTCTCCTCCTGTGGGGTCTCACCACTACGTGTACATACATGACTACGTCCGACGAGCACTGTCCAAGGCGGACTCGCCAGGGACGTCAACAGCGCTGTCGGACGTGGTAATACCAGTGTGAGGCGTGACGGCCCTCACCGGAACACCGGGGGTCGTGATGCTGCTCACGACCCCCGGTGCGAACCGGTCTAAACCACTCGGATCACCCGGCGCAGGGCGATTTCGGCGCGCCATCCGGGCCGGTCGCCCAAGTGGCCTTCGTCTCATCGCCGGTGAGCCTGAAGTCCAATGTGGTCCCTCGTGTCAGCTGTTCCAGGCCGACGTAGGCCCGCTGTGAACCGGATCCCAGCCCTTGGACGTACTGCAGCTTCGACGCGTCGGCGCCGTCGGCCTTGATCGTGATGTCGCGGCCGTTCTCCAAGTGCACCACCGACTTCTCGAAGCGCGGCGCGTTGAGCAGGAACTGACCGGTGCCCGGCACCGCCGGGTACAACCCCAGCGCGCTGAAGACGTACCACGCGGACATTGTCCCCAGGTCGTCGTTCCCGGTGACACCGTTGGGCGCGTTGGTGAACAACGTGTGCGCCGCGCGGACGACGGCCGAGGTCTTCCACGGCTGCCCGGTCAGCGTGTACATCCAGGGCGAGTGCAGATCCGGCTCGTTGTTCGGGTTGTAGCGGAACTGGTTGTAGTAGTTGTACGGGCCGACGACCCATTCCTCGCGCACGGTCTTCGCCGGATCCTTGACCAGATCCCCGTAGGCGAAGAAGTCGTCGAGGCGTTTGCCCACGTTCTCCTTGCCGCCCATGCGCTCGACCAGACCGGGCACGTCCTGCTGGGTCAGCCACTGGTACTGCCACGACGTGCCTTCGTGGAATCCGTCCGGACTCTGCGGGGTGTACGGCTTGCCCGCCGGGCTGAACCAGTCGCCACCGGTGACCTTGGGGCGGTAGAAACCGGTGAAGCCGCGGTCGGTCACCGACGAGTCCCACAGCGTCCGGTAGCTGCGTCCCTTGTCGGACAGGGCTTTCGCGTCGTCCTTCTTGCCGAGACCGGCGGCCATGATGGACAGTGAGCAGTCCGCGAGCGCGTATTCCAACGTGGCCGAAGCGCCATGGTTCGGGTCGGTGTCCTGCCCCTTCTTCGGGAAGTCCTTGTCGTACTGGACGAACCCGTCCTTCTGGTAGCTCGCGTTCCCCGAACGGCCCTGAAACGGCGAAGACGCGGGCGGGATCTCCCGCGAGTTCTGCAGAAGTGCCTGGTACGCCCTGAACTCCTGACCGGACAGCGCGCCGAAACGCCACAGGTCGACCAGGAACGGGGTGACCGGGTCGCCGGTCATCGTGTTCGTCTCCTGGTTCGCGTACGCCCAGCGCGGCAGCCAACCGCCCTGGTCGTGAATGGCGAGCACGGACTTCGCGACGTCCTTGGCCCGTGACGGCCGCAGGAGGGCGAGCAGCTGGTTCTGCGTGCGATAGGTGTCCCACAGCGAGAAGAACTCGTAATAGGTCCAGCCCAGCGCGCGGTGGATCTCGTCGTCGAACCCGCGGTAGCGGCCGTCGGCGTCGTTGCCGGTCAGCGGCTGCAGAAGCGCGTGATAGAGCGAGGTGTAGAACACCGTGCGGTCGTCCTTCGCCGCACCCTTGATGTCCACTGAGGACAGTTCCTTGCGCCAAGCCCGCTGGGCGCCGTCGCGGACCGCGTCGAACGAACGGCTTTTCTCGGACGCCAGGTTGAGCTTGGCGCCGAAAGCGTCGACGTGGGAGATCGCCGTCGTGGCGGTGACCTGCCCGCCCCCGAAGGTCAGCCAGGCACCGCGCAGGCCTTCACCTCCGGCGGACTCCTTCGAGCCCGGCGAGCCGCCCGTCGGCGACCAGGTGCCGAAAGACTTGAACGGCTTGTCGAACGTCGTGGTGAACCAGGTCTTGTACGGTTTCCCGCCGCAGAAAGCCTGCGACTCGACCATTCCTTCGACAGTCCGGTCCCCGACGACGCGGATCTGGCTCGCCGTCACGGGTTCCTTGTCGTTGGCCTGGCCGACGTTGACGAACACGTTGGCGTCGCCGGACTTCGAGAAGGTGTAGCGCTCGACGCCGGTCCGCGTGGTCGCGGTGGTCTCCGCGTCGACGCCGCCGTAGCCGGTGAGCCGGACCTTGTAATAGCCCGGCTTCCCGACCTCGCCCTCGTGCGTGTACGGCGAGGCGTACTTCTTGTGGTCGAAGGTGTCCGGTTTCGTGGTGTCGAACGCCGCGCCGGGCCCGACCGCGCCGGTGGTGGGCAGGGACGACACGAGACCGCCCTGCTCCCAGCAACCCGCGCCGGACAGGAAGAAGTGCCCGAAGCCGCGGATCGCGGTGTCGTCGTAGCGGTATCCGGCGTAATGCGAGGAGATCGGGCTGACCTGCGTCATCCCGAAGGGCGCCGAGGCGCCGGGGAAGGTGTTGCCGTCGTCCTTGGTGCCGATGAAGGTGTTGACCGCGTCCACGGGGTCGCCACCGGGTGCCGCCGCCGCGACGGGCGTGAAAAGCCCGGCGGGGACGACAAGCGCGGTGAGCAACCCGGCGACGCGGGTCGAAGTGTGTGCAGGCATGGGAAAGGCCGCCTCCTGACAACGTTGTCGCTGCCTGCTCACCTTCGACAAGAACAGACCACCCGGTCAAGAGGTCCGTCAAACCCTGTCCGATTCCGGACAAGGACCACGCGAAGGGCGGAGCGGAGGCATCCGGCCGTAACGGTTCAACCTCGGAAAGCGTCTCCAGGGCAAACCAGGCATTGACATCACCACTTCACTCGCGTTTCAATTCCCGCCACTATGACAACGTTGTCTTCCAGCGGACCGGACAACGTCCACCGCACCACCAGCCGACGGGCCACGATGAGCGACGTGGCCCGGCTCGCGGGCGTGAGCATCAAGACCGTCTCGCGGGTAGTGAACGACGAGCCCGCCGTCCATCCGGACACCGCGGAGCGCGTCATGGCGGCGATCGAGCAGCTCGGGTTCCGGCGCAACCTCGGCGCGCGGAACCTCCGGCGCGGCTCGACGACCGGGACGATCGGCCTGATCGTCGAAGACGTCGGAAACCCCTTCTATTCGGAGCTCAACCGGGCCGTCGAACGGATCGCGACCTCGTTCGGCCGCCAGGTGCTGACCGGTTCGTCGGAGGAGAACTCCGACCGCGAACGCGAACTGGTGCTGGAGTTCTGCTCCCGCCGCGTCGACGGGATCCTCGTCGTCCCGGCCGGGATGCAGCACGGGTACCTCGTCCCCGAGATGCGCGCCGGCACGCCGGTGGTGTTCCTCGACCGGCCCGCCGGCGACATCGTGGCCGACACGGTGCTGGTCGACAACATCGGCGGCACCGTCGAAGCGGTCGCCCAGCTGGTGAAACACGGGCACCGCCGGATCGCGTTCCTCGCCGACAGCCCGGACATCTTCACCGCGGGCGAACGCCTGCGCGGGTTCCGGGAAGGCTGCGTCCGCAACGGGATCCCGTACGACGAGAGCCTCGTCGTGATGCGGACCCCGACGGCCGAGAGCGTCGGCGACGCCGTGCGGCGGCTGCTCACCGGGCCGAACCCGGCCACCGCCGTCATCGCGGGCAACAACCGGGTCGCCGTGCACCTGCTGCGCGCGCTGGCGCACGCCGACCGGCGTCCCGCGATGATCAGCTTCGACGACTTCGAACTGGCGGATCTGCTGGATCCGCCGGTCTCCGTGATCGCGCACGACGTGAGCGCGCTGGGCCGGGCGGCCGCGGAACTGCTGTTCGCCCGGGTCCAGGGAGATCAATCCGCACCGAGAAAGGTAGTTCTGCCCGTGCATCTCGTAGCCCGCGGTTCCGGGGAGGTCGCCCCTTCATGAGCGGTCACCTCGAACCGATCCGCCTGCCGGCGAACCAGCCGCCGCAGTTCTACCGCGGCGGCGACGCCATCGCCGCGCTGCGGGGCGCCACCTCCGAGTCCAAGTTCGGGCCCGAAGACTGGGTCGGCTCGGCCACCACGATGTTCGGCCAGGAGACCAACGGCCTGACCAAGCTCCCCAGCGGGGTCTGGCTGCGCGACGCCGTCCGCGAGAACCCTTCCGCCTGGCTCGGCGCCAAGCACGTCGAGGCACTCGGCGATTCGACCGGCCTCCTGGTGAAGCTGCTCGACGCGGGTCAGCGCCTGCCGGTGCACTTCCACCCGTCGGACTCGTTCGCCCGGCGGCATTTCGACTCGCACTTCGGCAAGACCGAGGCGTGGATCGTGGTCGGCACCTACGGCGACGACCCGCGCGTCTACCCGGGCTTCAAGGAGACCGTCGACAAAGCGACGGTCAACGAATGGGCCCGCAGCCAGGACGCGCCCGCCATGCTCGAAGCGCTGAACAGCGTCGCGGTCACCCCCGGCGACACGGTCTACATCCCGGCCGGGCTGCCGCACGCGATCGGCGAAGGCGTGTTCGTCGTCGAACTCCAGCAGCCGACCGACTTCTCGCTGACCCTGGAATGGCGTGACTTCCTGGCGAACCCGGAGAAGGCGCACCTCGGGATCGGCTTCGAAACCGCCATCGAAACGCTGGACACCTCGGGCTGGGACGAGGAACGCCTCGGCTCGATCGTGAAACGCACCGCGGGCGACACAGCGTCCACTGTGGACCTGCTCGCCGACGGCAGTGACGCGTTCTTCCGCGCGGATCAGCTCCGTCCCGCTGTTTCCGGCACGTCGACAACGTTGTCACTCGACCCGTCGTTCGCGGTGCTGGTCGTCATGGACGGTTCGGGCACGCTCCGGACCGAACACGGCGGCGAGTACGCGCTGCGCAAGGGCGAGACCTACGTGGTCCCGCACGACGCCGGTCAGGCAAGCGTGGAGGGCGATGTCACCGTCATCCGCTGCCGTCCGCCGGCCCCCGAGAAGAGGGAGCGATCGTGAGCGAACTCCTGCTCGACGCCCAGAACCTGGTCAAACGGTACGGCTCGGTCGAAGCCCTGCGCGGCGCGTCCTTCCAGGCTCGCGCCGGTGAGGTCACCGCGCTGATCGGCGACAACGGCGCCGGGAAGTCCACTTTGGTCAAATGCCTGTCCGGCGCGGAGCAGCCGACGTCGGGCAAGATCCTGCTCGACGGCTCCGAGGCGCACCTGGACTCCCCCACCACGGCCCGGAAGATGGGGATCGAAACGGTGTACCAGGACCTCGCGGTCGCACCGGAACTGGACCCTGCCGCGAACCTGTTCCTCGGCAGGGAGATCCACCGCAAGGGGATCCTCGGCAAGCTGGGGATGCTGGACAAGAAGGAAATGCGGCGCCAGGCCGTGGACGAGTTCCAGCGGCTCGGCGTGACGCTGCAGAGCACCGACGTCCCGATCGGCTCGCTTTCGGGCGGACAGCGGCAAAGCGTCGCGGTCGCCCGGTCGGTCGTCTGGGCTTCGAAGGTCGTGTTCATGGACGAGCCGACGGCCGCGCTCGGCGTCGTGCAGCGCGAACGCGTGCTCGACGTGATCAAGAAGGTGCGGGACAAGGGCATCGCCGTCGTGCTGATCAGCCACAACATGCCCGAGGTGCTGTCGGTGGCCGACCGCATCGAGGTGCTGCGGCTCGGCAAGCGCGTGGCCCGGTTCACCGGCGCCGACACGAAACTGGAAGACCTGGTCGCCGCGATGACGGGCGCCCTCGTACAAGAGGAGGCGGCGTGACCGTGTCCACTCCGACGAAGAAGGACCCCGAAATCCAGACCTCCGTGGACGGCGGTTTCGGCAAGCGGTCGATCGGGCAGCGGCTGATCGGGGCCAACACGTTCTGGATCGCGCTGGTGCTGCTGGCGCTGATCATCGTCTTCACCGCGATCGCGCCCGCCGAGTTCGCGACGCTGTTCACCTTCCAGACGCTGCTCATCGAGACCTCGGTGCTGCTGGTGCTCTCGGTCGGCATGACGTTCGTGATCATCACCTCGGGCATCGACCTGTCGGTCGGTTCCGTGCTGATCTTCGCGGGCATGGTGGCGGGCAAGACGATGGAGGCGATGAGCCCGGGCGGCGACGCGACCAAGGCCGGCTGGGACGTCATCCTCGTCGGCCTGCTCGCCGCCGTCGTCGCGGGCACGATCTGGGGCCTGATCAACGGTTTCCTGATCGCGGTGGCGAACATCCCGCCGCTGATCGTCACGCTCGGCACGATGGGTGCCGCGCTCGGCGCCGCGTACCTGCTGAACAACGGGTCCGACGTGCGCAGCGTGCCGACCGAGCTCAACAAGACGCTCGGCTACGGGACGTCGTTCGGCGGGGTGCCGAACCTGGTGCTGGTCGCCGTGGTGATCACGCTGATCGGCGCGTGGCTGTTGCACACCACCAAATTCGGCCGCTACACCTACGCCGTCGGCTCCAACGCCGAGGGCGCGCGCCGGGCGGGTATCGGGGTGACAGCGCATCTGCTGAAGGTGTACACGCTCACCGGTTTCCTCGCCGGTGTCGCCGGTTTCCTCTCGCTGGCGTACTACGCGTCGACGACGATTTCGGCGCACACCACGGACAACCTCAACGCCATCGCCGCCACGGTGATGGGCGGCACGAGCCTCTTCGGCGGTGTCGGTTCGGTGCTGGGCACGGTGATCGGCGTGTTCATCCCGGCCGTGCTGAAGAAGGGCTTCAACATCACGCAGGTCCAGGACTTCTGGCAGATGATCGCGGTCGGCGCGGTGCTGATCGCCGCGGTCTGGTTCGACCAGCGGCGCCGTCGTCGCCGCAACTCCCGCTGATTCTCCCTACGCACAAAGAGGTGCAATCCCCATGAAGAAGACCCTGCTCGTCACCGGTGCCGCCCTTTCCGCGGCCCTCCTGCTGACCGCGTGCGGCGGTGGAACCGTCGGCGAGTCGTCGTCGGGCGACTCCGCCGCGAAGACCAACAACAAGAAGCTGTCGCTGATCCCGGGTGTGCAGGCCGAGCCGTTCTACATCTCGATGCAGTGCGGCG
Source organism: Amycolatopsis thailandensis (assembly GCF_042723255.1). Classification (NCBI taxonomy): domain Bacteria; kingdom Bacillati; phylum Actinomycetota; class Actinomycetes; order Pseudonocardiales; family Pseudonocardiaceae; genus Amycolatopsis; species Amycolatopsis thailandensis. Next base: position 48,074 of record NZ_JBHXJK010000054.1, on the reverse strand, counting down.
CCGAGGCCGAGGCCAAGAAGTCCGGCTACGAGATCACCACACAGGCGCCGCAGAAGTTCGACGCGGCCATGCAGACCCAGCTGGTCAACGCGCTGGGCTCCAACCCGCCCGCCGCGCTGCTGATCGCGCCGACCGACGCGCAGGCGATGCTCGCGCCGATCCAGCAGGTCAAGACCCGCGGCGCGAAGATCATCGAGGTCGACACCGCGTTGAAGGACACCGGCGTCGCGGAGTCGTCGATCTCCTCGGACAACGCCGAGGGCGGCAAGCTCGCCGCGAAGACGATGTCGGAACTGGCCGCGGGCAAGACCGGTTCGGTGCTGGTGCTCGACACCATCGCGGGCACCTCGACCACGAACACCCGCGCGAAGGGTTTCGAGGACGAACTGAAGAACTACCCGAACCTGAAGTCGGCGGGCGTGCAGTTCACCCAGAACGAGCCCGACCAGGCCGCGTCCAAGGTGACCGCCGCGCTGGCGTCCACCCCGGACCTGATCGGCATCTTCGCGACCAACCTCAACACCGGTGAGGGCGCCGCGACCGGCCTGCGGAACGCGGGCAAGATCGGCGCGGTCAACCTGATCGGCTTCGACGCGTCGCCGTCGGAGATCGAGGGCCTGAAGAAGGGCGAGTACCAGGGCCTCATCGCGCAGGACCCGGCCGCCATCGGGCAGCAGGGCGTGCAGCAGGCCATCGCGGCGCTGGAGGGCAAGCCGGTGACGCGCAACCTGACCGCTTCGCTGCACTCCATCACCAAGGCGAACATGGACGCGAACGCGCAGTACTTCTACAAGCAGAGCTGCTGACGCGCTTCGGTTCACGTGCGCCAAGTGTCATGAGGGGTCCCCATGAGACAGATCTTGTCCCATGGGGACCCCTCATGACATCCGGACCGACCATGAGGTGCCCGGTCATATGTCATGAAAGGGTCTTTCAAGACGTTTTTCGTCCTGAAAGACCCTTTCATGACATCCGGGACCCCGCTCACTCAGCGAGTTCCACCACGCCAGCGGGAGCGAAGAGCGTCAGAGCCGCGTACAGCCGAGCGCCCCCACCAAGGTGCCCCAGCGCGTACGCGTACTCACCGTCCTCCAACAGCGCTGAAGGCCCGGAAGCGGCAACCCACGAGAGCCGGTAGTGCCACCAGTGCATCCACCGCCCCACCCGGCGCTTCTCCCGCCAGACCCGCAGCCGCGTCACCTCGGTCCACCGGACCTCGAAGACACCCGGCACCGCGAAGCCCGAGGCCGACAGCGTCAGCACCGAGGCCGAACGCCGCAGGCCGAGCAGGATCAGCCCCGCGAAAGCCACGCTGAGCAGGCCGAACACCACCCCGTACGAAGACCTGGTCAGGGACACGACGACGGCCACCACGCCGCCCACGCCGAAGACCACTAGACCGACCACCGCGAGCCGACGCATCACGACGTCGAGGCGCAGCACCACCGCATCACCGGGGACCATGCCCGGAGCGTAACCGGCGAAACCACGCAGCGACGTTAGGATTCGATCCTCGACGTCGAGGAGGAGGCCGGATGACCACTCGCCTGCCCTGGCGTCCCGCCGCGACCGCGGATCCGGTGCCGGTGCTCGCAGCCGCCCAGCGCGTCTCCGACGATCTCATGGACGGTCTCGCCGGACCTCGCGCCCGCCACGCCACCCACGGCCTACGCCGGCTGTTCGGCGTCCCCGGCCTCGGGCTCACCGACCTTTCCGGCTCGCTCCTCTGGTCCGGTCGCCCGGCGGCCGACGACGTCGTGGCCTCGGCGCTCGACGAGGTCCTCCATTCCGAGACGCCGGTGTCCGAACCGGGACTGCTGGCGCTGCCGCTGCACGTCCACGACGAACTGGCCGGGGTCCTCCTGGTCACCGAAGGGACGAACGCCGTCGCGAGACAGGCTGCCGAACTCGTCGTCCACGCGCTCGAACGCGGGCGGCTGGAAGCGTCCGCCGAGCAGGCCGCGGAGGCGGAACTGCGCGCGCTGCGGGCCGAGATCTCCCCGCATTTCGTCTACAACGCGCTCACCGTGATCTCGTCGCTGGTCCGCTCCGATCCGGACCGCGCGCGTGACCTGATGCTCGACTTCGCCGAGTACACCCGCTACAGCCTCGCGCGGCACGGCGAGTACACGATGGTCGCCGAGGAGTTCCGCGCCGTCGAGACCTACTTGGCGTTGCAGCGCGCGGTGCTCGGCGAACGGCTCCGGGTGCAGGTACGCGTCGCGCCGGAGGTCCTGGCCGTCGCGGTGCCGTATCTCGTGTTGGAACCGTTGGTGGAGAACGCGATCCGGCACGGCATCGAACCGCGTGCGGAGGCCGGATTCATCCAGGTGCAGGGAATGGCGGAAGGGAACGACTGCGTGATCAGCGTCGAGGACGACGGTCTCGGCATGGACCCCGCCCGTGCGGCGGCGATCCTGGCCGGGCGCGGCGACGACGGCGGCGTCGGATTGGCCAATGTGGACAGACGACTGCGCAGCGTCTACGGGCCCTGGTACGGCCTGACGGTCGAGACCGAGACCGGCGCGGGCACCAGGGTCGTGGTGCGCGTGCCCCGATTCCAGCCGGGGGTGCTGCCGTGACGAACGGGTTGCGGGTGCTGGCGGTCGACGACGTCCCGCCCGCCCTCGACGAGCTGTGCAGTCTGCTGCGCGAGGCACCGGAAGTCGCCGAGGCCGTCGCGGCCGGTGACGCGCTCACCGCGCTCAAGATGTTGCAGGGCAGCCATTTCGACGCCGTCTTCCTCGACATCTCCATGCCAGGTCTCGACGGGCTCGAACTCGCGTCGCTGCTGGCGCGGCTCAGCGAACCACCGGTGATCGTGTTCGTCACCGCGCACGACGGGCACGCCGTCGCCGCGTACGGCATCGGCGCCGTCGACTACCTGCTCAAACCGGTCCGCGCGGAACGACTGTCCGCGGCACTGTCCAAAGTGGTCCGGATGGCGGGCAACCAGGACGGCGAGCCGAAGCCCGCGCCCGACGCGATGTCCGCGCTGCCGGTGGAATCCGGCGGGCGCACGCGGTACGTCCGGCGCGACGACGTCCAGTTCGTCGAGGCGCACGGCGACTACGTCCGGCTGCACACGAAATCCGGTGTCCACGTCACGCGGATGCCCATCTCCCGGCTCGAAGAGTATTGGGAGGGAACGGGATTCACCCGCGTGCACCGGGGTTTCCTGCTGGCCGTGGACGCGGTGCTCGAACTGCGCAGCGACACCACCGGCGGCCTGCTCGCGCACACCGAGGCGGGCGACGTCCCGGTGAGCCGCCGTCACGCGCGCGACCTGCGCGACCGGTTGCTCGCCGCCGCGCAGCGTGGTGAGCTGGGCCGGGGGAATCGCGCGTGAGCCGCGTCAAACGGGTCGCCGTCACCAGCCCGCAGACCCGGCTCGCGCATTCGCGGCGCCGGGCGCGCGGCCGCTGGCGGGTCCCCCGGCTGGCGGCGGGCGACGCCGAACGCGCGGACCGGCTCTACCGCGCCCAGCGCCGCCGCGGACTCCCCGCGCTGGCCGGGATGTTCGGGCTGGTGTTCGGGCTGCCGCTGGTGTTCGGGCTGTTCCCCGGGCTGGATTCGGTACGGCTGCTGGGAATCCCGCTGTCCTGGCTGATGATCGCGATCCTCCCGTACCCGGCCATGGCGCTGCTCTCGTGGTGGCAATTGCGCCGGGCGGAAAAGATCGAGGACGACTGATGGTCGCGGCTTTCGCGGTGGCCCCGGTCGTGCTGGTCACTCTCTTGATCGGGTTGCGCGGCGTCGCCGCCATGCGCACGACGTCGGACTTCCTCGTCGCCTCGCGCCGGATCTCGCCACTGGTCAACTCCGCCGCGGTCTCCGGCGAGTACCTGTCCGCGGCGTCGTTCCTCGGCGTCGCGGGGCTGGTGGTGAAGGACGGCATCGGCGCGCTCTGGTATCCGGTCGGGTTCACCGCCGGGTACATCGCGATGCTGGTGCTCGTCGCGGCGCCGATGCGGCGGTCCGGCGCGCTCACCGTGCCGGACTTCGCCGAAGCCCGGCTCGCCTCCCCCGCCCTGCGCCGGCTCGCCGCGTTCGTCGTCCTCGTGATCGGAACCCTTTACCTGGTACCGCAATTCCGCACCGCGGGGCTCGTGCTGACCGCCGTGGGCGGGACGCCGTACTGGGTCGGCGTCGTCATCGCGGGAACCGCCGTCAGCGCGACACTGGCGCTCGGCGGGATGCGCGCGGCGACCTACGTCCAGGCGTTCCAGTTCGTGCTGAAACTGCTGCTGTTCCTCGTTCCCGCGATCTGGCTGGTCTCCCAGGTCTCCCCGGAGGAACGAGCGGCGTCGGTGCGTCCGGTGGAGTTCACCCACTTCGCCCGCGACACGAACCTGTCCTTCGAGATCGACGTGACACTGACCCTGCGCGAGCCGACCACCCTGCTCACCCCGGAAAAGCATGTCGTGCCACCGGGAGAGCTGGTGGCCAGGAGCGGCGAGACACTGGAATTCGCCGCGGGCACACCGGTTCCCGCCGTCCGGGGCGGTGCCCCGCTGGGCGGGCCGGACTGGCAGCGCCCGCTGCTCGACCTCGGCGACCACGGCTATCCGCTGCTGGGCACCTGGGCGATCCTGATCGCGACCATGCTCGGCACCATGGGCCTGCCGCACGTCCTGATGCGCTTCCACACCAGCCCGGACGGCCGCGCCGCCCGCCGGACGGCGGCGATCACCGTCGCCCTGCTCGGCGTTTTCTACCTGTTCCCCGGGGTTTACGGCGTCCTCGGCCGGGTGCTGGTGCCGGAACTTTACGTCTCCGGCGCCACGGACACCGTCGTCGTCGCGCTGCCAGCACAGGTCGACGACGGCTGGGCGGGGTCGCTGTTCACCGGATTGCTGACGGCGGGCGCGTTCGCCGCGTTCCTGGCGACGTCGCTCGGGCTGCTGCTGGTGATCTCCGGCGCGATCGCGCACGACCTGGCTCCCGGCGGCCTGCGGAGACTGCGCTGGTCGGTGCTCGGGGCCGCGGCGGTGATGGTCCTGCTCGCGCTGCCGTCGGCCAGATTGGACGCCGGCGTCCTCGTCACCTGGGGCTTCACCGTGGCCGCGTCGACGTTCTGCCCGTTGCTGGTGCTCGGCATCTGGTGGAACCGGCTCACCGCGGCGGGCGCGATCAGCGGTGTCCTCACCGGACTCGTCGCGTCTTCGGGCTCGATCCTCGTCGCACTGTTCGTCCCCGGACTGAGTGGCCTGCCCGCGATCCTGGTGTCGCAGCCCGCGCCATGGTCGGTACCACTGGCATTCGGCGTAATGATCGTGGTTTCCTGGCGGGGCAGGCCGCCCTCCTGGTCGACGGCCGCCATGCTGCGGCTGCATCTGGACGATCGCACGGCCGAGACCCCTTCGTCGTGGTCCGAGCACCGTTCGTCGACCGTTCGTCGTCTCGGCAGGCGTTTGAACCGCTGAAGGTTCCGGTCGCCATTCCCCCTCCTTAACGTGTCGCGGAACACATTCGCGGCACGAGGAGACACGATGAGTACCGAAACGGACACTCAGGGTCCGCCCGACGTGGACTGGGACAAGGCCCACGACAGCCCCGAGTTCAAGGAACTGCGCTCGCGACTGCGCCGGTTCGTGTTCCCCGTGTCGGCGCTGTTCCTCGTCTGGTACCTGCTCTACGTGCTGCTCGCCGACTACGCGCACGGCTTCATGAGCACGAAGCTGGTCGGCAACATCACCGTCGGCCTGGTCTTCGGTCTGCTGCAGTTCGTTTCGACGTTCGTGATCACGTGGCTCTACGTCCGCTACGCGAACAAGAAACTCGACCCCATCGCGGAAAAGATCCGTACGGACATCGAGAGTGAGGCCAAATGACCCTCGCCGCCGGAGTCGAGGGCAGCAGCCCCGCACTCAACATCACCATCTTCGGCCTCTTCGTGGTGGTGACGCTGTTCGTCGTGTTCCGGGCCAGCCGCAACACGAAGACGGCGTCGGACTACTACGCCGCGGGCCGCGCGTTCACCGGTCCGCAGAACGGCGTCGCCATCGCGGGCGACTACCTGTCCGCCGCGTCGTTCCTCGGGATCGCGGGTGCGATCGCCGTCTACGGCTACGACGGTTTCCTCTACTCCATCGGCTTCCTGGTGGCCTGGCTGGTCGCGTTGCTGCTGGTCGCGGAACTGCTGCGCAACACCGGCAAGTTCACCATGGGCGACGTTCTGGCCTTCCGGATGAAGCAGCGCCCGGTGCGGGCCGCGGCGGCGACGTCCACCCTGGCCGTCTCGTTCTTCTACCTGCTGGCGCAGATGGCGGGTGCCGGTGGCCTCGTCGCGCTGCTGCTCGGGATCGAAAGCAAGGCCGGGCAGGCCGTGATCATCGTGATCGTCGGCATCATCATGATCGCCTACGTGCTCATCGGCGGTATGAAGGGCACCACCTGGGTCCAGATCATCAAGGCGGCGCTGCTCATCGTCGGCGCGCTGGCGATGACGCTGTGGGTGCTCGGCATGTACGGCTTCAACCTTTCCTCGCTGCTGCAAGGCGCCGTGGACAAGGCGGGCAAGGCCGGTGAAGCCCTGCTCGGACCGGGCAACCAGTACGGCAAGACCGGCACCACCAAGCTGGACTTCCTTTCGCTCGGCATCGCGCTGGTGCTCGGCACCGCGGGCCTTCCGCACGTCCTGATGCGCTTCTACACCGTGCCGACGGCGAAGGAAGCCCGTCGTTCCGTGGTCTGGGCGATCGGCCTGATCGGCGTCTTCTACCTGTTCACCCTGGTGCTCGGCTACGGCGCCGGCGCGCTGGTCGGCGCGGACAAGATCAAGGCCGCGCCCGGTGGCGTGAACTCGGCGGCGCCGTTGCTGGCGCTGGAACTCGGCGGCCCGATCCTGCTCGGCCTGATCGCGGCGATCGCCTTCGCGACGATCCTCGCGGTGGTCGCCGGGCTGACGATCACGGCGTCGGCGTCCTTCGCGCACGACGTCTACGCCAACGTGATCAAGAAGGGCAAGGCGACACCGGCTTCGGAGGTGAAGGTCGCCCGGATCACCGCGCTGGTGATCGGCGCGGTCGCGATCCTGGGCGGCATCCTCGCCAACGGGCAGAACATCGCGTTCCTCGTGGCGCTGGCGTTCGCGGTGGCGGCGTCGGCGAACCTGCCGACCATCCTCTACTCGCTGTTCTGGAAGCGATTCAACACCCAGGGCGCGCTGTGGAGCATCTACGGCGGCCTCGCGGTCTGCATCCTCTTGATCATCTTTTCGCCGGCTGTCTCAGGTAAACCCGTCGACGCGAAGACCGGGAAGAGCGCCTCGATGATCCAGGGCGTCGACTTCCACTGGTTCCCGCTCGACAACCCCGGCATCGTCTCGATCCCGGTCGCGTTCTTCCTCGGCTGGCTCGGCACCGTGCTGTCGAAGGAGCACAACCAGAAGAAGTACGCCGAGATGGAGGTCCGGTCGCTGACCGGCGCGGGCGCCGAAAAGGCCGTCGCCCACTGATCGCCGGGACGGTGCGGCCGGCATCCGACGCCCCCGGCCGCACCGTCCCGGTTCCCACTTCCCCTAGTAAGGCAGTTTCCCCGCCGCGAGTCCGGTGAGTTTCGCCCGGAGGTCTGCGCGGACCGACTGCCACAGCCCGGTGCCCAGCGAGATCCGCGCCACCCCCAGTGTGGCGAGCGCGGAGAGGTCGGGGCCTCCCGGCATCGGCGCGGCGTTGACCGCCCCCGGCGCGACCGCCTTCACGAACTCGCCGAGCACGTCCGGCGACTTCACCAGGATCGGGTACACGCAGTCCGCCCCGGCCTCGAAGTACGCCTTGGCCCGCGCGATCCCGTCCTCCAGTACGGCCTGCTCGTCGGCCGCGCCGAAGAAGACGTCGACGCGGGCGTTGATCACCAGCGCGTCACCGGCGGCCTCGCGCAGTTCCGCGATCAGGTCCGCCTGCGCGTCCAACGGCCGAAGTCCCCCGTTCGCGTGATCGGTGTCCTCGTAGTTGCAACCGACGGCACCCGCCTCGGCCAGCCTCGTCGCGAGTTCTCCCGCTTCGAGCCCGTACCCGCCTTCCGCGTCGACGGTCACCGGTACCGAGACCGCCCGCGCGATCCTCGCCGCCGCGGCGAACATCTCGTCGATGGGCGCGTTCTCCCCGTCGTCGTACCCGAGGGCCTTGGCGACGGCGTGGGAACTCGTCGCCACGACGGGGAAACCGGCGGCCTCCACGAGACGCGCGCTGTCGGCGTCCCAGGCGTTCGGCAGGAGGAGCGGCTCGCCGGCGACGTGCAGTTCCCGCAGCCGCGCGGCGGTCATTCGGCGCGCTCGGGCAGCGGCGCGTGGCTGGTCACGCACATCCGGTTCCAGCTGTTGATCGCGATGACCTCCCACGCGACCGCGCGATACTGCGCCTCGTCGAAGACCCGGGTGACCTCTTCGTAGACGTCGTCCGGGACGTCGTGGAGGGTGGCGACGTTGGTCATCGCCTCGGTCAGCGCCAGCGCGGCGCGCTCCTGCTCGGTGAAGAGCTCGGTCTCGCGCCAGCCCTGCAGCACGTACAGCCGCCGCGGCGACTCGCCCTGCTGCACGGCTTCGTGGGAGTGCATGTCGAGGCAGAAGGCGCAGTGGTTGATCTGCGAGGCGCGCATCTTCACCAGTTCGAGGATCTTCTGGTCGACACCGGCGTTGGCGGCGGCCTTTTCGACTTCGGCCTGCAGTTTCGACATGGCCTGGTAGATCTCGGGCACTCGCTTGCCCAGGTGGATTCGCTCGGTCATACCTGCGAATCTAGCGGCGACTGGCCCACGAGTATGGTCCAGTCACATGGCAGAATCTTGGTCCAGTTCGGGAATAGACGTCCATCTGGACTGGCGGCCCGAAAGCGGCCGGACCGGGCTCGCCACGGCGATCCGCGCGGCCATCCGGGAAGGACGCTGGCAGGCGGGCGCCGCGGTGCCCTCGACCAGGGCGCTGGCGCAGGACCTCGGGGTCGCGAGGGGAACGGTCACCCGCGTCTACGCCGATCTCGCGGCCGAGGGGTACTTGCGGACCGCGCAGGGCGCCCCGACCCGCGTCGCGACGGCGGGCGCGCTGCCCGCGTCACCGCCGAGACCGGTCCCCCGCGACCCGGCACCCCGCTGGGATCTGCGCCCCGGCAGGCCGAACCTGTCCGCTTTCCCCCGGTCGGCCTGGCTCGCGGCGACCCGCCGGGCCCTGCACCGGGCGCCGATGTCGGCGTTCGACTACACGGCCGAGTCCGGTGCGACGGAGCTGCGGGAGACGCTCGCCGCGTACCTCGCGAGAAGCCGCGGCGTGGTCGCCGACCCCGAGCGCATCCTGGTGTGCTCCGGGTTCTCGCACGCGATCGCGATCCTGGCGCGGGTCCTGCACGCGCGCGGCGCGGACGAGATCGCCTTCGAGAACCCGTCACTGCACATCTACCGGAACATCGCCGCCGCCAACGGCCCCCGGGTGGTCGGCGTCCCGGTCGACGACCACGGGATCACGGTGTCCGCTTTGGACAGTCCGGCGGTCGTCGTCACCCCGGCGCACCAGTACCCGCTGGGTGTCACGCTCGCCCCCCGACGACGCGCGGAACTCACCCGATGGGCGGAGGAGACCGGCGCCGTCGTCATCGAGGACGACTACGACGGCGAGTTCCGGTTCGACCACCAGCAGGTCGGCGCGCTCCAGGCGCTGGCACCCGAACGGGTCGTCTACGTGGGGACGACGAGCAAGACGCTCGCGCCATCGCTGCGCCTGGGGTGGATGGTGCTGCCGCGGTTCCTGGTCGAGCCGGTGCGCGCGGAGATGGCCGCGAGCGGCGCCCGGCCCGCTCTGCTGGACCAGCTGGCGATGGCCGAGCTGATCGACTCCGGCGCCTACGACCAGCACATCCGCCGCTGCCGCATCGAGTACCGCTCCCGGCGGGACCGGCTGCTCGCGGCGTTGCCGGATTCCGTGCTGCCGCAGGGGATCTCCGCCGGCCTGCACCTGGTACTCCAGTTCCCCGACGAGCTCCCCCGGGAAATGGAGGTGATCGCCGCCTGCCGCCGTCGCGCGATCGGGCTGGAAGGCCTCAGCGGCTACTGGATCGGCGAGCCCCGGCGCGAAGGGCTCATCATCGGGTACGGCGCCGCCGCGAAGCACGCTTTCGGCGGCGCCACCCAGGCCTTGCGCGAGGCCATCTTCGAGGTCACCTGACTCCCCCCGCGTTTCGTCCTCTGGATGCGGTACTTGCGTGTGCAAGGACCGCATCCAGAGGACTAAATGCGAGGGGTTCGCCTAGCAGAACCAGGGGCGCGCCCGCAGGATGTCGGTCTTCAGGACGGGGGCGCCGTCCACCGGCGCGGGGTTCTCCGGGGTCGGTTTGATCCCGCCGGCGGCGACGTCGTCGAGGGTTTCGAGGCCTTCGTGGCCGACGGTGCCGAAGATCGTGTAGTTCGGGCGCAGCGCGGAGTCGCCGTACACGACGAAGAACTGGCTCCCGTTCGTCGCCGGGCCCGCGTTGGCCATCGCGAGGACGCCACGCGAGTACACCTTGCGCTCGCCGGTCGGGTCGGTCGGCGCGGGCGGCAGGCCGACGGGCAGTTCGTCCTTGTACTTGTAGCCCGGGCCGCCCTCGCCGGTGCCGCTCGGGTCACCGCACTGCAGCACCTTCAACGTCGGATACGACGTCAGCCGGTGGCACGTCGTGCGGTCGTAGAACCGGTGCGTCGCCAGGTGCAGGAAGCTCTGCACCGTGCAGGGCGCTTTCGCCCGATCGAGGGTCAGGTCGATCTTGCCCTGGTTCGTCTTCAACTGCACCGGCACCTTGCCCCGGCTCGGCGTGCGACGAGGGTCCGGCGGCAGCGGGACCGGGCGTACGGCCGGGTCGTCCGGTGTCGCCGTGTACTGGCATGGCCCCTTCGTGACCTTCGGCGGCGTCCCCTCCGCGGACGCCGTTCCGGTACCGGCCGCGAGCATCAGCCCGGCGCCCAGCACTGCGACAAAGACTTTCGCGATCCTCTGCACGGTTCCTGCCTCCCAGCCGTGGACGAAGAGGAGAGCATAGGGTGAATCCCCGCCGCTCACACAGGTCCGGAAGTAGGTGCGCGGTTAGGGTCGGAGCCGTGGAGATCGCCGAACGACACCAATGGCAGCTGAACGCGTTGACCTTCCTCTACGCGTACACGCAGTACGTCCTGGTCCACGAGAGGGTCATGGCGGGGCTGTCGCCGGAGAAACCGGCCGAACTCGACAAACCGCGCATGCTCAGGCTCGCCAAGGTCGTCGACGACATGATCCTCGACTTCCGCCGGGAGGACGGGCTGACCGACCTCGAACGGCGCCGCGTCGTCCGGCTCGCCAGGGAGATCAAGTCGCACGTCCGCGAGAAGTGGCCGCCTCGCGAGCCGTCGCTGACCGAGTGGGTCGCCTCCGCCGCGGCGCACTTCTACTGCGAGGAGCACATCAACAACGGCTACGTCCGGATGGGCCGCGTCTTCGACCCCGACATGGCCGACAGGTTCCTGGAACGCGTCGAGTTCTGCCGGGGGCAGACCGTCACGATCACGAACTACGCCAACAAGGTCGCCGCGGGCGAAGAGCTCACCTACGGCGAGACCAACCAGCTCGAGGTCTGGAAAGAGGACGCGGTCAGCCATTTGGACAACCTCGACAGCGACTTCGGCGACATCAAGATGTACGTCGAATTCTGACCGCTGCACGGACGGCCAGACTTGCCTGTCCCAAAGCACCCGCGGCACCGCCGGAAAATTGACACCGGCCACCCTTGATCGAGATGCTCGATATCGCACGATGCACACTCCTTTTCCCATTAGCTAAAGGAGAATTCTGTGATCTCGAGCAAGAAGACCGCGGGCCGGATCGCGGCCTTGGCGGCGGCCGCCGCCGCCATGTTCACGATGGTCGTCCCGACCGGGACGTCGTTCGCCATCGACCACATCCCCTGCCGCGCCGGGGAGAACTTCCTGAAGATCTGGTCGCACCTCGACGGCCGGGACAGCGTGGACTGCTACGCCAACCGCGGCCGGATCGGCTTCGGCGGCTGGTGGGTGGACAAGATCGAGACGGGCAACAACGACCTGATCTACAGCGACGCCAACGGCGATTCGGTGAGAGTCAACCGGTGGACGATCATCACGTACCCGAACCGCCCGCCGCGGGTCAACTACATCGAGATCCTCTGACCTCGAAGGAGAAACCATGATCTCGACCAAGAGGAAGGCGCGGCGCGTCCTGGCCGCGGCGGCCGCCGCTGCCGCCGCGTTCAGCCTGCTCGTGCCGACCGGGACCTCGTTCGCCATCGACCACATCCCGTGCCGGGACGGCGAGAACTTCCTGAAGATCTGGTCGCATCTCGGCGGGAGCTCCAGCGTCGACTGCTACGCCAACCGGGGCAGGATCAGCTTCGGCGGCTGGTGGATCGACCGGATCTACACCGGCAACAACGACCTCATTTATTACGACAGCAATGGTTCCGACGTCAGAATCAACCGGTGGACCGACATCAGTTTCCCGAATCGTCCGCCGAAGGTCCGCGTCATCGAAATCCTCTGAATAAACCTCGTGAGTGGTAAGGACGGTTCTAACCGTCCTTACCACTCACGAGCCGCGAAGATCTCTGATCAATTCTTCGGCCGCCGCGAACGGATCGAGCTTCCGTGCCACCACGCGTTCGGCCAGTTCGGCGAGCCTGTCGCCGGAGCGCAGGTCCACGATCTCCGCGCGCAACCGCTGCACGGCGATCGCCTCGACCTCGTCACGGGCCCGTGCCGCGCGGCGCCGGGGCAATTCGTCGCGCTGGACCAGCCAGTCGTGGTGCTCGCCCAGCGCGCGGACGACGTCGTCGACCCCCTCCCCGCGCGAGGCCACCGTTCGCACGATCGGCTGACGCCAGCTCGGGCCGCGAATCTCCCTGCGCACCAAGGAGATCATCTGCTTGAGGTCGTGGACGGTCGCGTCCGCGCCCTCCCGGTCCGCCTTGTTGACCACGAACACGTCCGCGATCTCCAGCACGCCCGCCTTCGCCGCCTGGATCCCGTCACCCATCCCGGGCGCGAGCAGGACCACCGTGGTGTCGGCCAGTTTCACGACGTCCACTTCGGACTGCCCGACCCCGACGGTCTCGATCAGCACGACGTCGAACCCGGCCGCGTCGAGCACGCGGACCGCTTGCGGCGTCGCCCACGAAAGCCCGCCGAGATGCCCGCGCGTGGCCATCGAACGGATGAACACGCCGGGATCGGTGGCGTGTTCGGTCATCCGGATCCGGTCGCCGAGCAAGGCCCCGCCGGAGAACGGCGACGACGGGTCGATCGCCAGCACCCCGACCCGCAGGCCCTGCGCCCGCAAGGCCGTGAGCAGCGCGGACGTCGATGTCGACTTGCCGACACCGGGCGGACCGGTCAGCCCGACCACCCGCGCGTTACCGGTGTGCGGCGTCAGCTTCGCCGCGACCTCGGGCAACCGCGGATGGGCGTCCTCGACCAGCGACAGCAACCGGGCGATCGCGCGGGGGACGCCGTCCCGCGCGCGACCGACCAGTTCGTCGATGTCCAGCTGTACCGGCAAGGGCTTTACGGGACGCGGAGCAGCAGCGCGTCGCCCTGGCCGCCACCACCGCAGAGGGCGGCGGCCCCGAGGCCACCACCGCGACGGCGGAGTTCGTGGATCAGGTGCACGGCGAGCCGCGCGCCGGACGCGCCGATCGGGTGACCGAGGGCGATGGCGCCACCGTCGACGTTGACCTTCTCCGGGTCGAGGCCGAGCTTGTCGGCCGAAACCAGGCCGACGGCGGCGAACGCCTCGTTGATCTCGACGAGGTCGAGCGCGTCGGCGGTCAGCTTCTCCTTGGCCAGCGCGGCCAGGATCGCGTTCGACGGCTGCTCGTGCAGGCTGGCGTCCGGGCCGGAGACCACGCCGTGCGCGCCGATCTCGGCGAGCGGGGTCAGGCCCAGTTCCTCGGCCTTGGCCTTGCTCGCGACGATGACCGCGGCCGCGCCGTCGGAGATCTGCGAGGCCGAACCGGCGGTGATGGTGCCGTCGGAGGCGAAGGCCGGGCGCAGCTTCGCGAGACCTTCGGCGGTGGTGTCGGCGCGGACGCCTTCGTCCTTGGAGAAGACGACCGGGTCGCCCTTGCGCTGCGGGATCGACACCGGCGCGATCTCGGCGTCGAACCGGCCCGCCTCGATGGCGGCGGCGGCGCGCTGGTGCGAACGCGCGGAGAACTCGTCCTGCTGCTCACGGGTGAGCCCGTAGCGGCTGTTGTACTTCTCCGTCGAAGCACCCATCGCGACCTGGTCGAAGGCGCAGAACAGACCGTCGTAGGCCATGTGGTCGACGAGCGTGGTGTCGCCGTACTTGTAGCCTGCGCGGGACTTCGGCAGCAGATGCGGCGACTGGGTCATCGACTCCTGGCCGCCCGCCACGATCAGGTCGAACTCGCCCGCGCGGATGAGCTGGTCGGCGAGCGCGATGGCGTCGAGACCGGAGAGGCAGACCTTGTTGATGGTCAGCGCCGGGACGGTCATCGGGATGCCGCCGGCGACCGCGGCCTGACGGGCCGGGATCTGGCCCGCGCCGGCGGTGAGCACCTGGCCCATGATCGTGTACTGGACCGCGTCCGGGGAGACCCCGGCCTGCTCCAGCGCCGCCTTGATGGCGAATCCGCCGAGTTGCGCGCCCGAGAAGTCCTTCAGGGAACCGAGCAGTCGCCCGATCGGTGTACGGGCGGCACCCAGGATCACGGAACCGGACACGGCGTCCTCCAAGCATCGGCGCAAGGGCAAAGGGGGTCTTCGCGACCATACCCGGGTCACGGGCGTCTTGATGGAGCCAGTGTGAGGCGGCGCACGCCGGTTCGCCCGCCCGCGGACCTATCCTGCTCTGCATGAACCAGGCGCTGAAACCGTTCGTGACCGCCATCGACCACGTCGGCATCGCGGTGCCCGACCTCGACGCCGCGATCGCCTTCCACGCCGAGCACTTCGGCCTGGAGGTCGCGCACGAGGAGGTCAACGAGGAGCAGGGTGTCCGCGAGGCGATGCTCCGCGCGCCGGGCACGGCCGGGACGGAGACCGCGATCCAGCTCCTCGCGCCGCTGCGCGACGATTCCGCGATCGGCAAGTTCCTCGCGAAGAGCGGCCCCGGGTTGCAGCAGCTGGCGTACCGAGTGTCCGATGTGGACGCCGCCGCGGCGGCCCTGCGCGCGCAGGGACTCCGGCTGCTCTACGAGGAGGCGAAGCGCGGAACGTCCAACAGCCGGGTGAACTTCGTGCACCCCAAGGACGCCGGTGGCGTGCTGGTGGAACTGGTCGAGCCGGCGAAAGACGGTCACTGACCTCGGGTCAGGGCTTCGGCGATAAAGGCGACCTCGCGATCGATTTCGGCGGGGTCCCCGTCTTCGTTGTGCCGCGCCGTCGCGTGACGATGGCTGACCGCCCGCGCCAGCAGCCCGGACGCCGAATCGACGTCGGCGATCGCGAGGTTGCCGCCGGTCGCGGCCACGATCACCGCCTTCACCTGCCGGACGAGTTGCTGGAACCGTTCGGCCAGCGCGTCGCGGACCGCGCGGTGCGTGTCGGCCTCGCGCCACAGCAGGTGTGACAGCGCCAAGGACCGGTTGAACCGCCTGTCCAGTTCCACGACGAGGCCGCGCAGGCTGCCCGCGAGATCGCCGGGCACCACCACGACAGCCGGTTCGATCCGCGCGTCGGGCAGTTCGGCGACCAGCGCGGCCAGCAGATCCGACTTACGCCGGAAGTAGTAGTGCACGAGGCCCTTGGGCACGCCTGCCCGCTCGGCGATCCGTGACGTGGGCGTGGCGTCGAAACCGGATTCGGCGAACAGCGCCTCCGCGGCCCGCAGGATGCGCTGTTTCGCCGAATCCTCTTTCACGCCGTTTCCTCTCGTGTCAGTGCTGTCCCGCCGTCTTGTGCGTCGCCTGGGCGATCGGCATCGCGGCCGCCCCGGCCACCACGGTCAGGACGCCACCGACCCAAGCCGTCCAAGACGCGCCCATGAAGACGGCGAATCCCATCACCCAGGGCGATATGAACAGCAGCGCGCCCAGGACGATCTGAATGCCTTCGCCGTAGACCATGCCAGGCATCGCGAGCGACGCGAGGCCGTCGAGGGCGATCAGCGCGCCGAGGATGACGAGCGACCACATGGCGGTGCTGTCCGTGGTCATCCAGAGGGGTGAAAGAGCGACCACGACACCGATGACCACCTCCGCCCAGTCATGGGGGCGGGTCCAAGGGCGCGTCGTGGGTTCGTTCATGCGTGCTCACCTCCGAAATTCGGCTGAACCTGCAGGTCGGAGAGATCTCCACCGCCCATCGTCCGCTTGGTTGGCCAGCCGGTCAAGACCGGTCGATAACACTTCGGGATGTGGAAGTGCTCCACGTCTCGTACGGTTGTGGTCTTGGTTACCGGTGAGTAATTTGAGTCGCCACAACGCCGTCACCCCTTTCGCGGAGGTTCCGATGTCGCAGCTCGGCGAGATCCAGCAGGCCATTCTGAACGATGACCTCGGCGCCGTGGCGTCGCTCG
This sequence comes from Amycolatopsis thailandensis, assembly GCF_042723255.1. Classification (NCBI taxonomy): domain Bacteria; kingdom Bacillati; phylum Actinomycetota; class Actinomycetes; order Pseudonocardiales; family Pseudonocardiaceae; genus Amycolatopsis; species Amycolatopsis thailandensis. Next base: position 31,567 of record NZ_JBHXJK010000054.1, on the reverse strand, counting down.
ACGTGCCGGAGTCCTACCGCGGCGTCACCGTGCACAAGGACGAGGCCGGCATGTTCGAAGGCCTCGAAAGCCGGGACAAGGACCCGCGCAAGTCTCTGCACGTGGACGACATCCCGACGCCGGAACTCGGCCCCGGCGAGGCGCTGGTCGCGGTCATGGCGAGCGCGATCAACTACAACACCGTCTGGACCTCGATCTTCGAACCGGTCTCGACCTTCAAGTTCCTGGAGCGCTACGGACGGCTTTCGCCGCTTTCGAAGCGCCACGACCTGCCGTACCACGTCGTCGGCTCGGATCTTTCCGGTGTCGTGCTGCGGACCGGCGTCGGCGTGCACAACTGGAAGCCGGGCGACGAGGTCGTCGCGCACTGCCTCAACGTCGAACTCGAGGGCCCGGACGGGCACAACGACACGATGCTCGACACCGAGCAGCGGATCTGGGGCTTCGAAACGAACTTCGGCGGCCTCGCCGAAGTCGCGCTGGTCAAGGCGAACCAGCTGATGCCGAAGCCGGACCACCTCACCTGGGAAGAGGCCGCGTCCCCCGGCCTGGTGAACTCCACCGCCTACCGCCAGCTCGTCTCGCGCAACGGCGCGGACATGAAGCAGGGCGACGTCGTGCTGATCTGGGGCGCTTCGGGCGGCCTCGGCTCCTACGCGACGCAGTACGCGCTCAACGGCGGCGCGATCCCGGTGTGCGTGGTCTCCAGCCCCGAAAAGGCGGAGATCTGCCGGAAACTGGGCGCGGAGCTGATCATCGACCGCAACGCGGAGGGCTACAAGTTCTGGAAGGACGACGACAACCAGGACCCGAAGGAGTGGCAGCGGTTCGGCAAGAAGATCCGCGAGCTGACCGGTGGCGAGGACCCGGACATCGTCTTCGAGCACCCGGGCCGCGAAACCTTCGGCGCTTCGGTCTACGCCGCGCGCAAGGGCGGGACGATCGTCACCTGCGCGTCGACGTCCGGGTTCATGCACCAGTACGACAACCGCTATCTGTGGATGAACCTCAAGCGGATCATCGGCAGCCACTTCGCCAACTACCGCGAATCTTGGGAAGCGAACCGGCTGATCTCGAAAGGTCTGATCCACCCGACGCTGTCGAAGACCTACGCGCTGGAAGACACCGGACAGGCCGCGCTGGACGTGCACCGCAACGCCCACCAGGGAAAGGTCGGCGTGCTCGCCCTCGCCCCCGAAGAAGGTCTGGGCGTCCGGAACCACGAGCTGCGCGCGAAGCACATCGACGGGATCAACGCGTTCCGGAACGTTTAGCGCGCCAGAACGCGCTTTCGCCGCGCGTTGCGTGGGTGCTCACCCTTCCGTGACCGCTGCTCGACTACGGTAGAAGGATGAGCCTTGGCGAGGAACGGGAGCTAGTGCCGCTGGGAGCCGGCTTCGACGTGGCGAAGCGCGGTTACAGCCGTGCGCAGGTCGACGAACATCTCGAACGGCTTGACGCCGATCTGAAGATGCTCACCGCCGATCGCGATGCCGCCATCGGGCAAGCGGGCGACCTGGCACGGCAGCTGGAGATCGCGCGCGGCGAGATCGCGGACCTGCGCGGGCAGGTCGACAGGCTCGCCCAGCCGCCGACGAGCGTCGAAGGCCTGTCAGAGCGGCTACAGCGCATGCTGCGGCTCGCGCAGGACGAGGCCGCCGACACCAAGGCGCGCGCGGAAGCCGAAGCCGGGCACATCCGCGCCAAGGCCGAGACCGACGCGAGCGCCATGCGGGCCCGCTACGAGCAGCTGCTCAACGAGCTCGACCTCCGTCGCAAGGAGATGGAGGCCGAGCACCGCGGGGTGCTGGAGACGGCGCGCGCCGAGGCGAAGGACATCACCGACAAGGCGAAGGCCGAGCGCGACAAGCTCGACGCCGAGTCGCAGCAGCGTCGCACTCAGGTCGAAGAGGACTTCGAGATCGCGATGGCGTCGCGGCGCACCGAAGCCATGCACGCACTGGCCGAGCAGGAGGCCGCGAGCAAGGCCGAGGCCGCCCGCCGCGTCCGCGAGGCCACCGAGGACGCCGCCGCCATCCGCGCGAAGGTGCTCGAAGAGGAGACGACGGCCAAGGCCGACATCGAGCGCCGCCAGCGGGAGTCGGTCGCCGACGCGAACAAGCGCAAGCAGGACTCGATCACCGAGGCCAACGCCCGGCTCGCCGAAGCGGCCGACGAGGCACGCCGTCGCGTCCGGCAGGCCACCGAGGAGTCCAACCGGCGGATCACGCAGGCCACCGAACGGGTGGAAGCGCTGCGCAAGGTGCGCTCCAGCCTGGCCGAGCAGGTCCGCACCGCGCGGACCGCGCTCGCCGAGGCGACGCACGTGCTCGGCGACGAGCCGCACGTCCCGGCCGACCTGAAGGCGAAGCCGTCGCCCGACTCGGAGGCCACCGTGCAGCTCCGGACGGCTGATGTGCCGAAGGCCACATCCGGCGCGAAGCCTTCACCGCGACCTGCGGCAGCGCAGAAACCGACTGGCGAGTAACCTTCTCACCCGACCGGGCTCACGACGGCCTGCGGGCCCGTCGCCGAGCGGTTATCGTCGCTGCTCGCGCGCAGGTGCGGGCTGTCAGATCGGTGGAGGTTGCGGATGGCTGCATATCGGACCGTGGTCGTGGGCACGGACGGATCGGATTCTTCGTTCGCCGCGGTCGACCGGGCGGCGGGTGTCGCCGGGGACTCCGGAGCGACCCTGGTCATCGTGTGCGCCTACTACCCCGCCAACAAGGGCGACGTGGAGAAGGCGCAGGACGTCCTCGGTGACGAGGCGTACCAGGTGGTGGGCTCGGCACCGGCCGAGGACACCCTCCTGTCCGCCCGTGACAGGGCGGCGAAGGCCGGCGCGAAGAACATCGAGACCGCCGCTGTCGTCGGCGACCCGGTCGACTCGCTGCGCAAGGTCGTCGCCGACCGTTCCGCGGACCTGCTGGTGGTCGGCAACCGCGGGCTGAACACGCTCGCGGGCCGCATCCTGGGCTCCGTGCCGTCCGAGGTCGCGCGGAAGTCCGGGGTGGACGTGCTCATCGTCCACACCACCTGATGCCCGAACCCGGCGAGATCTCGCCCGACGCGCTGCAACAGCGCCTCGAACGGATCCTGCTCGGCGGAAAGCGCAAGTACACCCGGCTCGAAGTCGCCGAGAAGGCAGGCGTTCCCGAGGAACGCTCTCGGCGACTTTGGCGTGCGCTGGGTTTCGCGACCGTCGAAGACGACGAGGTCGTCTTCACCGACGCCGACATCGAGGCGATCCGGACGGCCGACCAGCTGATGAGCTCGGGGCTGATCGACCCGAGCATCGAGCTGGCGGTGACGCGCGCGCTGGGCCAGCACCTTTCGCGGCTCGCGGAATGGCAGGTCCACATGCTGTGGACGATGATCACCGAGAACAAGGAGATCGGCAGCAGCGAACGCCAGATCGGGCGGCTCGTCGACAGGCTGCTGCCCGAACTGCAGAAGGTTCAGGACTTCGTCTGGCGCCGCCACCTCGCCGCCTACGCCGGCCGGGCGCTGGCCATGCCGGACGAGGACCTCGAAGCGCGGACCGAGGTGGTCGGGTTCGTCGACATGGTCGGCTACACCCGGCTGACCAGGCAGGTCGGCGAGGACGAGCTGACCGACATCCTCGACCGGTTCGAATCCGTCGCCACCGAAGTGGTCGCCGATCACCGCGGGCGGATCGTGAAGATGATCGGCGACGAGGTCCTGTTCGTCGCCGATTCCGCCGTCGACGGCGCCGAGATCGCCCTCGCGCTGTCCGAACGCTCGGACGCCGACGAAACGCTGCCCGCCGTACGCGCCGGTCTGGCGTCGGGCCGGATCCTCAGCCGGTTCGGCGACGTCTACGGCTCGGTCGTGAACCTCGCCGCCCGCCTCACCTCGACCGCGCGGCCGGGCACCATCCTGGTGGACAAGGAACTCGCCACCGAACTCCTGCCTTTACCGCAGTACGAGGTGCGGACGCGGCGACCGGTTTCGGTGCGGGGGTACAACCGGCTGCGGCCTTCTTCACTGCGTCGGGCGAAAGACCGGCCTTCGGGCATGTTCGCCTCTTCGCAGCAGCTCGCCGCGGAGATGCTGGGGCTGGGTGACACCGCTCCTGCTCCCGACCACGTCGAGGACGAGGTCGAGGACGCCACCGCGGACTCCTTGCCGCCGCGGCCCAAGCGGCGCCGCCGCCGCTGACCGGGCTGGCTGCTCCGCCGGGAGAGCAAGGGACCTTTGCTATCGCCACCGGCCGGTCGGCGCCCTCGGGATCTTGAGAGGCCCGGGTGTCATGAAAGGGTCGTTCAAGACGTTTTTCGTCCTGAACGACCCTTTCATGACATCCGCGAGAAGGGTGAAGCGCGGGGCTAGGTCAGCCGGGGAGCACGGCGTATTGCCGCACGTACAGGTCGGTGTAGGTGACCGGACCGCGCGGACCGGGCACCTTGTCCAGGTTGATGCCGGTCTCGGGGACGGCGAGGAGCTTGAAGCCGTCGAGCAGCCGGGTGGGGGCGTTCCAGAAGACACCGGTGCCGGTGTACGCGTCGAAGAACGTGTCGGCGGCTTCGCTGCTTTCGGTGGCGATGCCGGCGGCAAGGCCCGAGGTGCGCTCGTTGGCGATCTCGGCCGCTTCGGGCAGGCCCGTGACCTTCGCGACGGTAACGGTCGCTTCGCGGTCCGAGTCGAGCGCCCATTCGTAGCCGATGGCGTGCTCGTGCGGGGCGAGCGACGGGGTGACGCCGCGTTCGGCCAGCGCGCCGGAGATGCCGGGCCAGACGCGGTCGTGGGCGGCCTCGTGGATCAGCAGCAGGTTCAGCCGGTTGCAGACGCCGAGCCTGTCGAGGCTGTTGAAGACCAGGTCGCGCACCTTGTCGGTGTCGGCCGCTTCGTCGACGTACAGCACTCCGCCGCCGTCGGCGTGAGCCAGCGTGCGGACACCGTGGACGGCCGCTTCGGTGGCCAGTGCCCGGGTGCTGTCACCGCTGCCGCGCAGGATGACCAGCGGCACGAGCTCGGGGAACCGGACCAGCGCGGAAGCCGCCTCGCGCTCGGCGCGCGGCACCAGCTGGACGACGTCCGGGTCGATGCCCGCTTCGGCGAGCGCGGGGGCGATCACGGTCTCGCGCAGGCGCTGGGCCGAGCCGAGCGCGGCGGAACCCGTGCGGAGCACACCGCCGTTGCGCGACTTCACCAGCTGCGAAGCGACGTCGACCGTGACGTTCGGGCGCGCCTCGTAGTTCGCGCCGATCACGCCGACCGGACGGCGGCGCTCCACCAGCCGCAGTCCTCCGTCCAAAGTGGACACGTCGACGGACCGCTCCTGGTGCGGCGCACCGGCCAGGAGACGGAGCTGGTCGGCCATGCCGGTCAGGCGCTCGGGGGTGATGGTGAGCCTGTCGAGCAGGCCCGCGCTCATGCCGTCCTCGCGTGCCTTGGCGATGTCGGCCTGGTTCGCCTCGAGCACGACGTCGGCGTGCTCGACCAGCTTGTCCGCCATGGCGTTCAGCGCGGCGTCGATCGCCTCCGGGGAGGCGGCGGCCAGCGACGGCGCGGCCCGTTTCGCCGATCGAGCGCATTCCTCGACGGCCTTGGCGACCTCGTCCATCTCCGACTCCTTCCGCGCGGAACGAGCCATCAGTGTGCCGTACCGCCCCGGTCAGGCGACGGTCGGCTCCAGCAGCCACAACCCGCCCGCGAAGAGACAGCTCACCGTCAGCACGGCCATCACCAGCACCCACAGCACCGCGGGCATCGCGGTGAGCCTGCCGAGCTGATCGGCGTCGGAATCCCTCGCCGCTCCCCGGCGCCGCTTGATCTGGAGCTCGACCACCGGCCGGACGCCGCCGAACAGCAGGAACCAGGTCAGCAGGTAGACGAAGATCGCCTGGAACCACGACGGCGCCACCAGCGCGACCAGCCCGAGCACCACCGAGGTGGCGATCACGGTGAACACGCCGTAGGTGTTGCGCACCATCACCAGCACGCCCAGCAGCATCAGCGCCATCACGATCAGCACGACGGTGATCAGGTCCGACGAGAGCAGTCCCGCGAACACCAGGCCGAGCACCGCGGCGGCCGGGTACCCGGCCAGCGCGGTGAACGCCATCCCCGGCCCCTCCGGCTTGCCACGGGAGACGGTGACACCGGAGGTGTCCGAGTGCAGCTTGATGCCTTGCAGACGACGGCCGACCAGCACCGCCGCGAGCGCGTGACCTGCCTCGTGGACGAGCGTGATCAGGTTGCGGGCGATCCGCCACGGCCTGCCTGACAGCACCACGAGCAGTGCGAGACCACCGGTGACGAGGGTGATCGTGCCGGGCGGGGTGGACTGGGCGATGTCGGAAACCGTTTCGGCGGGAGACGAGCTCACCTCACCAGCTCACCACAAGCCGGATATGCCCGGTGTCAGGCGGTCATCGAACCTCCATTCCCGCGCGTGCGAAACTCGGGTCGTTTCGCAGGGCGAAGGCCACCCAACTGCGGAACGGCCGCCACACCGTGGACAGCTCCTCCAGTTCCTCGAGCGGTGCCTCCGGCAGGTCGTACGCGACTCGCATGGCCTCCTGCACCCGGGGCTCGTCCGCCGGGAAGACGTCCGGGTGCCCGGCGCCCCGGATCAGGATCAGCTGCGCCGAGAACGGGCCGATCCCCGGCAAGCGCTGCAGCCAGCTCAACGCGTCCGGGACCGGCATCGCGCGCAGATAGGCGGCGTCGAGCAGACCGTCCTTGGCGGCGTTGGCCACCGCGCGCAGCCGCTCGGCCTTCACCTCCGGCAGTCCGCGCCGGGCATCCGGCCCGGCCAGGACGTCCGGCGCCGGGAACGACATGAGGATCTTCCCGCCGACGTCCACCGGCCTGCCGAACTCCTCGGCGAGCCGTCGTTTCACCGTGGCGGCCTGCGACATCCGCGTCCGGTGGCTCAGGATCGCCCAGCAGGCCGCCTCGTACGGCGAATGGAACAGCACGGGCCGCAGCCCGGGGAGCGCCTGCTGGAGTCGGCGCACCACGGGATCCGCGGTGCCGATCTTGGTGAAGCCGACGCCGTCGACATCCGCCGAAAGGATCCGCCGCACCTGGGCACCGACCTCGACGGCGAGCCCTTCTCCGGCGAAGACCTCCACCTCGATCGAGCCGGGTGATCTCTGTCTGACGGCCGCGCCGACGTGTTCCCAGCCCGCTTCCGCCGGGAAGGCGAGGCGCAGGGTGCCGGGTTCGGCGGCGGCGTCGGTGCGGCACGCGGGCGGGAAGTCGGTCAGGAACCGGATGGACTTGTCGAGGTCGAACGGGCCGCGCACCGGGATGCGCAGCGTGGTCGAGGCGGTGTGCTGGAGGATCGAGCCGGTCATTTTCGGGCTCCTCTTCGGCTGGGGAACGGCGACTTCCTCCGACGTTAGAGACGGCCACCGACAGTTTCGGGCCGCGGCGGCGGGGATGTCGCGAACGGGCCGGTCATGGCAGATTCTCGGTGACCACCGTGAAGGGAGCAGCCATGCCGGACCATCGCGAACGTCTTTCGAGCCTGCTTCGGCCGGGCACCACGACATCCGGGCCGGACAAGGGTTTTCTCGATCTGCTGGGAGAAATCCCGCAAGCCGGGCCGCCGACCGGGCTGGCTCAGCGGCTGATGCGCACCTCCGCCGTGCCGATGATCTACGAGCGGTACTGGCGCCCGACGCTGGGCAGGGTCGCGAAAGGACTGAACGGCCCGACCATGGCGGACGAGATCCGGATCGCGATCGAAGCGCTCCGCCTGGTTCCGGGCCAGGTCGCGCTGGACGTCGCGTGCGGCACCGGCCGGTTCACCCGCGCGTTCGGTGAAGCGGTCGGCCCGGACGGCCTGTCCATCGGTCTCGACGGTTCGGTCACCATGCTGGAGAAGGCACTCGCCGCGCCCAATCCGGCGGCGGTGACCTATCTGCGCGCCGACGCCGTCGACCTGCCGCTCGGCGATTCCACTGTGGACGCCGTCTGCTGTTTCGCCGCGCTGCACATGTTCGCCGACCCCGACGCGGCACTGGATTCGTTCGCCCGCGTGCTGAAACCCGGCGGCTCGCTGGTGCTGCTGACCAGCGCCCGGCACAGTGATCAGCCGATGCGGCTGGCGGACACCTTCCTCGGCAGGCTGAGCGGACAGCGGATGTTCGACCGCGGCGAGATCGCGCTGAAGCTGTTCCGGCGCGGATTCGACCACGTCGGCGAGCGGTACTCCGGTGTCACGCAGATCGTGACCGGAGAGCTACCGGTTAACATCCGGAAATGATCCGCTCTGAGCACGCTTCGCCGATTCCCCCCGACGACAGCTACCTCCGTTCCCTGGTCGACGCGACCGCGGACGCCGTCGCCGCGGCCGAACCGCTCGGCTCGCCGCACGAGGGCGCGGACCCGGCCACCCGCGACGCGGTCAGCGCCGGGATCCGCGCGCTGACGGCGGAATTGGTGGAGCTGAGCCAAGACCTGCACGCTCATCCCGAAGAGGGGTTCGCCGAGCACCGCTCGGTCCGCGCGCTCGGGGAGCTGCTCGAACGGCACGGCCACGAAGTGACGATCGGCGCGGGCGGACTGGACACCGCCTTGGTCGCGAGCACTCCCGGAAGCGGCCCGCACATCGCGGTCCTCTCCGAGTACGACGCCCTTCCCGGACTCGGCCACGGCTGCGGGCACAACGTCATCTGCACCGCGGGCGCGGGCGGTTTCCTCGGCGCGGCGGCGGTCGCCGAGCGGCTGGGCGGCCGGGTCTCCTTGATCGGCACGCCGGCGGAAGAAGGCGGTGGCGGCAAGGAGACCATGGCCCGCGCCGGGGTTTTCGACGACGTCGACGCCGTGGTCATGCTGCACCCGTTCAGCCATGACATCGCCATGCATCCGTTCCTCGGCAGGCGGCAGCTGGAAATGGTGTTCCACGGTGTCGGCGCGCACGCTTCGGCGCAGCCGTTCATGGGACGCAACGCGCTCGACGCCGCCGTCGCCGCGTACCAGGGTGTCGCGGCGCTTCGGCAGCATCTGCCGTCCAGCGACCGTGTCCACGGCGTCTTCACCGACGGTGGCGCGCGGCCGAACGTCGTTCCCGAACGAGCGGCTCTGCTGTTCTATCTGCGCTCCGCGCAACCGGACACGTTGCGCGACCTCGCCGACCGGGTTTCCGCGATCGCGCGGGGCGCGGCGGAGATGACCGGCTGCGGCGTCGAACTGCTGTGGGACGCCCAGCCCGCGTACCTGCCGATCCGGTTCAACACCACGCTCGCCGGACGCTGGTCGGTGCATCAGGTCGACGCCGGCCGCAAACCGCTGCCGCCGGGGATCGTGCCCGAATTCCTCACCGGTTCGACCGATCTCGGCAATCTCTCCTACCGGATGCCCGCGATCCACCCGATGATCGCCATCGCGGGACCGACGACCGCCTTGCACACCAAGGAGTTCGCGGCCGCGGCCGGTTCCCCGGACGGTGATCGCGCGGTCGTCGACGGCGCGCTGGGGCTGGCGCTGACCGCCGTCGATTACCTGGCCGACGCGAAACTCCGCGCCGCGGTGCACGAGGAGTTCGAGACATCGGGCGGGGCGCTGGACGTACCCACGTTCTTCGACTGAGGAAACGCTGAGATTTCTCAGCTGATTCTTCTCAGGAAAGCACAGGGGTTTTCCACAGGAGGTTCACAAGTAAGAGCGCGAATCTTGGTCCATGACCGAGAACGAGAGTCGGCCCGGCCCCGCCTCCACCGGTGGGCACCAGCCGCCGCACCAGCAGCAGCAGTACCCCGGTTACACCCCTTGGCAGGCCGCGCCGAATCCGCTCTTCACTCCGCAGCAAGCCCAGACGCCCGTCCCGCCGCCGCGCAAGAAAGGCGGCCGGGTCGCCGTCCTCGTCAGCGCGACGGCGCTCGCCGCCGCACTCGTCGGCGGGGTCGGCGGAGCGGCGCTCATGGGTCTCGGATCCACGTCTTCGGCGTCCGGCCCGGGTTCGTCCGCGGTCGCCAACGGGCAACTGGTCGGGAACACCACTTCGGGTGACGTCAGCGGGGTCGCCGCGAAGGTGACGCCGAGCGTCGTCCAGGTGAACGTGACCACCGCGCAGGGTGAGGCCGTCGGCTCCGGCGTCATCCTGACGGCGGACGGGCGCGTCCTCACCAACGCCCACGTCGTCGCCGACGCCCAAGGCGACGTCACCGTCACCCTGTCGGACGGCAAGCAGTACAAGGCGAGCGTGGTCGGCGCCGACACGAAGGCCGACATCGCCGTTGTCCAGCTGAAGGGGGCGAGCGGGCTGACACCGGCTTCGCTCGGCGACTCCGGCAAACTCGCCGTCGGCCAGCAGGTCGTCGCGATCGGCTCGCCCGGCGGGCTCCAGAACACCGTGACCACCGGCATCGTGAGCGCGCTGAACCGCAAGCTCGACGAGCTCAGCAGCGGCCAGGAGCGGCGTTCGCCGTACAGCCGGACCACGAACGAAGCCGGGCCGAGCTACACCGCGATCCAGACCGACGCCCCGATCAACCAGGGCAACTCGGGCGGGGCGCTGGTGGACGCGCAGGGGAACGTCATCGGCATCAACTCGGCGCTCTACAACCCGACCTCGACCGGCAGCATCGGTATCGGTTTCGCGATCCCCATCAACGACGCGAAGAAGATCGTTGAGCAGATCGTCGGCTGACCCGGCCGACTGGACCGTTGTCAGGGGGCGGCCCAGCAGGCGATGTCCGTGAAGGCCTTCTCGAGGGATTCGGGGTCCCGCGAGAAGGCCTTCACGGATTTCAGAGTTCGTACGTGAGGGTGAAGGTGTGGTTGCCCTCGTCGTCCTGGACGATCTCCGCCGTCCCGGTGATGCCGGCCAGCTCGCCGTGACCGGAGCCCGGCAAGACGATCAGGTGATGCCCGTTCTCCCCCGCCGAGTGATGCAGGACGAATCCGCCCTTGCGCCCGTCGACGGACACGGCCAGCCGCTCGAACGCGACGTACGCCGAAGACGTCTCGTTCACCGCCGCGAGCATCTCGACGGCGCTGGTCCCCTCGACGGCTCCGGTGAACGTCTTCGTCAGCAGCACACGCGAGAACTCGGTGCCTTCGGGCTTCTCGGTGGCTTGCGGGTCCCAGCCGTCCACGGTGAACGCGGCTGTCGCGGTGTTGGTCATGACGCCGAGTCTGCCGGACATACCTGACAGAATGCGTCAGGTATTTTCACCGCCTCCGGTTCCCGAACAGCCCGCGCGTGATCTCCCGCCCGAGCGCGCTCGCCGCCGAGCGGAGGAATGACTTCACCGCCGGGTTCTTCATCGCCTGCTCGACCATCCCCGGCGCTTCCTTCTCCGGTTTCGGAGCTGGGGGCGCTTCCGGCGGAGCTTCACCGGCGGGCGGCGCGGCCACCTTCGCGGCGAGCTTCTCGTAGGCCGACTCACGGTCGATCGTCTCGGCGTACTTCGCGTGCAGATCCGAAGACGCCGTCGCCGCGGAGATGGCTTCGGCTCCGATGGACCCCATCTTCGACCGCGGCGCGCGCAGGCGGGTCCACGCGACCGGCGTCGGCGCGCCCCGCTCCGAAAGCACGGTGACGATCGCTTCGCCGATACCGAGCGACGTCAGCGCCGAGTCCAGCTCGTAGTGCTTCGTCTTCGGGTACGTCTTCACCGTCTTCGTCAGCGCCGCCTGGTCCTCGGGCGTGAAGGCGCGCAGCGCGTGCTGCACCCGCGCGCCCAGCTGAGACAGGACGTTGTTCGGGATGTCCGTCGGGAGCTGCGTGCAGAAGAACACGCCGACGCCCTTCGAGCGGATCAGCTTCACGGTCTGCTCGATGCGCTCCAGGAACGCCTTCGACGCGCCGTTGAACAGCAGGTGCGCCTCGTCGAAGAAGAACACCAGCTTCGGCTTGTCGAGGTCGCCCTCCTCGGGCAGCTCTTCGAACAGCTCGGCCAGCAGCCACATGAGGAACGTCGAGAACAGCGCGGGTTTCGACTGGAGGTTGTCCAGCTCCAGCAGGGTCACCATCGCCTTGCCGTCGACCTCGCGCATCAGGTCGTGGACGTCCAGCTCGGGCTCGCCGAAGAAGTCCTCACCGCCCTGAGCCTCCAGATTGGACAGCGACCGCAGGATCACCCCGGCCGTCGCGGCCGAGACGCCGCCGATACCTTTGAGGTCCTCTTTGCCCTCGTCACTGGTCAGATGCGTGATGACCGAGCGGAGGTCCTTCGTGTCCAGCAACGCCAGGCCGCGCTGATCGGCCCAGTGGAAGATCAGGCCGAGCGTCGACTCCTGGGTTTCGTTGAGCCCCAGCACCTTCGACAGCAGGATCGGGCCGAAACTGGTGATCGTCGCCCGGATCGGCGCCCCCTTGCCGCCCGTGCCGAGCGACAGGAACTGCACGGGGAACGCGGCGGGCTCCCAGGAGTCACCCAGCTCCTCCGCGCGCTTGGCGATCTTGTCGTTGCTCTCGCCCTGCGCGGCCAGCCCCGACAGGTCGCCCTTCACATCCGCCAGCACCACCGGCACTCCCGCGGCCGACAGCTGCTCGGCGATCAACTGCAAGGTCTTCGTCTTACCGGTGCCCGTGGCGCCCGCGACCAGCCCGTGCCGGTTCAGCGTCGCCAACGGGAGGCGGACCGCCGCCCCGGCGTCGGCCTTGCCGTCGATCACGACGGCGCCGAGCTCCACCGCCGCCCCTTCGCTCACGTAACCCTGCGCGATCTCCTGGGCTGGACCCTGTTCGGCCACTGTCGCTCCCTGGTCTGTGATATGGCTCACCTGAGGATGCACACGCTGCCAGCAACGCGCCGAACCCGCACGTCGCGCGTCGTGAATCCCCGGGTCGGGTTAGGGTTTCGGGGTGAACGACCGCCTAGTCTGGATCGACTGCGAGATGACGGGGCTCGACCTCGGCAAGGACGCGTTGATCGAAATAGCCGCGCTGGTGACCGACGCCGAACTCAACGTCCTCGGCGAGGGCGTCGACATCGTCATCCACACCGACGACGAAACCCTCGACGGCATGCCGGAGGTCGTCCGCGAAATGCACGCCCGCTCCGGCCTCACCGAAGAGGTCCGGCGCTCCACGGTCACCATGGAAGAAGCCGAGCAGCGCGTCCTCGAGTACATCCGCGCGCACGTGCCCGAGGCCAACGTCGCCCCGCTCGCCGGCAACTCCATCGCCACCGACCGCGGCTTCATCACCCGAGACATGCCCGCCCTGGACGGGCACCTGCACTACCGCATGGTCGACGTCTCGTCGGTGAAGGAACTCGTCCGGCGCTGGTACCCGCGGATCTACTACGCCAAGCCCGAGAAGGGCCTCGCGCACCGCGCCCTCGCCGACATCAAGGAGTCCATCGGCGAGCTCGACTACTACCGCCGCGTCGCCTTCGTCCCCCAGCCCGGCCCGACCACCGAACAGGCCAAGGCCGCGGCCGCTGAAGTGCAGGAACGCCACGAACGGTAACCCGTTGCGAGCCCCCGAAACGGGCACGCTAATATAGTGCGGCCGAGGTGATGGGAAGCTTCCCGAGCCCGGCGATGGTGGGCGTAGCTCAGCTGGTAGAGCACCTGGTTGTGGTCCAGGAGGTCGCGGGTTCGAAACCCGTCGCTCACCCCATCACCCCAGTTTGGTCGGTCTTTCCGCCAGGCTGGGGTTTCGTGTTTCGGGGGTATCCGTAGCTCGCGCGAGTTCAGGGAAGAACTCGCGCGGAGGATGCCATGCGACGATGGCCGGTATGAGTGACCTCAGGACTCTTCGTGCTGGTCGGCGGCGATCACGCCGACACCGGTCACGACCGTGACGGCGCCGCCGCCCACTTCGCCGTGGCGATGCGAGCCCGGGTATCCGAACTGCACGAAGGCCCAATCCCAGAAGTGCCGACGCGATCCGGAGAAGATCTGGGACACCGGCACACAGAAGTGCCGGTACAAGACCAGCGGCGAGACGCAGTGGGAGTACCTCGACGGGACCCCCGGCCCAGGAATGTCATGAGGGGTGGCCGTAGGGCGGAAATAGTGCGAAGGGGTGCCCCCAAGAAAAAGGGGGGGGTACGGGCGCCCCCGGGGGTAAAGGGG
>NZ_JBHXJK010000054.1:0-17544 GCF_042723255.1 Amycolatopsis thailandensis | reverse complement strand
CCGCCCAAGTAAGTTCAGGCGGGGCCCCATTACTACAAAAAACTACATAGGGGCACCCCTCATGACATCGGGTCAGTTCCGGTCGCCGCCGGTCTTCCAGTCGTCCCAGGACATCTGCCACACCGACCAGCCGTCGGTCGGCTCCAGCACCTGCGGGCCCGAGTTGGCGACTGTGATGATGTCGCCCTTCTTGGAAGTGTCCATCAGCCACTTCGCGTTCTCGGTCGAGAGGTTGATGCAGCCGTGGCTCACGTTCCGCTTGCCCTGCGAACCGACCGACCACGGCGCCGAGTGGTAGAAGATGCCGCTGTTCGACATCCGCACCGCGTACTTCACGAACGTCCGGTAGCCGGCCTTGCTGTCCGTCGGGACGCCGTAGGTGCTCGAGTCCATCGTGTACCCGGTGTGTTCGCTCATCACCGTGTAGGTCCCGGCCGGGGTGCTGCTCGACGGCTTGCCCATCGAGATCGGCATCTGCTTGACCTCTTGGTCGTTCACCACGACCTTCATCTGGTGCGTGCCGCCGTCCGCGGTCGCGACCAGCTTGTCGCCGACGACCACCTTGGCCGGCTTGTCCTCACGGCCGAAGGTGTTGTTGCCGAGGTTCTTGCCGTAGATCGCCGCGTTGACCGAGATCTTCGTGCCCGCCTTGAAGTACTCCTTGGGCCGCCAGATCACGGTCTTCTCACCGAACCAGTGGAACGCGCCCTCGGCCTGCGGCTCGGTGACGATCTTCAGCGCCTTCTCGGTCGCCGCCTTGTCCGGCACGTTGCCGGTGAAGGTGAAGATCAACGGCAGCCCAACGCCGACCGTCTCGCCTTCGACCAGGTTGATCGAGACGCCGATCTGCTTGCCCGGCTTGGACGTGGAGAAGGTCGAGGTCGCGGTGACCGGCTTGCCGTCCGTCCCGGTCGCGGCAGCAGTGACGGTGTAGGTCTTGCCGTAGCCGAGCGGTTCCGCCGACTCCCAGCCCGAACCGTCCGCCTTCGGCTTGCCCGCGACGACCTTGCCGTCGGCACCGGTCAGCTTGACCTCGCCCACCTTGCCGTCGGTGACGGCGACCGTGACCGGCTCACCAGGGGCCACATCCGCCGCACCCTGCGCCGGGGTCAACGTCATCGCGGCGGGCTTCGGCTCGGGAGCGGGCGCGCCGCTCTGCTGCGAACCACCGGGCGCGCCACCCGGAGACGGAGTATCACCCGACGGTGTACTGGTGCACGCGGCCAGTGTGAACCCGGCCACCAAAGCCACCAAAGCCACCCGCGACCGCCCCGTCGCTCCCCAGACCCTCATGCACACCGCCCGTTTCGCGTGGTACCAACCCCAACGTCTGGCTATAGTCTGCCTGACCGGCCGCAACGCCTGCGGCCGGATGGCCGAATCCATGTCGGCCGATCGTTAGGGGACCCCCCTGAAACGGGCCCCAGCAACCCTGTGTTAATGTTTTCCACGTCGCCGAGGGGAACACCAAAGCGGCGGAACAAGCAGGCGCCATTAGCTCAATTGGCAGAGCAGCTGGCTCTTAACCAGCGGGTTCGGGGTTCGAGTCCCTGATGGCGCACAGTTCGAAACATAGCCCACTGGCAAGATATCTTCTCAAAGAGGATCTTGCCAGTGGGCTATGTTCGTTGTCTGCCCCTCAGCCGACACAGGCTCGACGGGAGTCGGCAGGGTTCCTTCCGTGACGATTTTTCGCGCCACCTGCCTCTGGACCAGCAGTATCGTGAGCGAGTTCATTCCCAAGGGAGGGCTCCGTGGTTCGTGCGCTCGTCGTAGGTGCCGCATGGTTCCGCGAGCCAGGTCCAAACGGTGAGTGGGACGCTTCGATAGGTTCCCCGGGCTTCTCTCCGCTGCCGTCAGTTACCCCCGCCGTACATGGCCTCGCCGCCGTGTTGTCCCGTACCGACGGAGTAGAACTCGCCGGCGGCGCCGCCTTCGAGAACCCGGACTTGGAGACTCTGAAACAACAATGGCGTGCGCTGCGTGAGCACAGTGAACCCTTAGTGGTGCACTTCGCCGGTCACGGGGTGCCACGGGGGAAGTCGCTCTACCTGCCGGTCGCCGATACGGAACCTGGCCGCTTGCCCGCGACCGCGATCGATGTCGGCCGCTGGCTGGACGAAGCCGAACATACCGATGACGGGCCGCCAACCTTGTTCTTGCTGGATGTGTGCGGCGCCGGAGCGGCCGCGATCCACCAGCTCTGGCAAGACGTGCCCGACTGTGACCGGAAAGCCTGGGTCATCGCGGCGTGCGAGGAAAACAGCCTGGCTTACGGTGCCAAGTTCACTCAAGCCGCTACGGCGGTTCTGGAGCGGCTCCGCAAAAGAGAACTGGATCTTTCGCCGTCACTGCGGCATCTTCCTGTCGATACCTTCGCCGAAGAGATCGATCGTGAGCTCGACCGTCGGTCGACCGGTCTACCACAGACCGTGGTGCGGACCGCACGGCTGAGCGCCAGGGCTGTTGTACCGCCGTTCTTCCGAAATCCTGTGCACAGCCGGGACCTGTCACGCCGGGTCCGACTCGGTCTCGACTCGGCGCTCCGCGAGTTCGCGGACGGCGTCGTGACCGGAATGGACCCGATACATTTCTGGACAAGGGCCTCCGGTGTACCCCCAAGAGAATCGACGCTCGGCGGTTGTTACTTCAGCGGGCGTGCAAGCGAGCTTCAGCGAATCGGGGAATGGCTACGAGACGTGGACGGACCGCGGCTGTTCGGCGTGACTGGCAGCCCCGGTGCGGGCAAATCGGCACTGCTGGGTGTAGTCGCTTGCCTGGTGCATCCCGACCTGGCCGGGGTGGGAAGCATGGTGCGGTCGCGGGTACCTGCGGCACTGCGGCCGTCATTTGAGCACGGCCGTTTCGTCGCCGTCCACGCTAGGCGCCGAAGTACCACGGAGGTACTCGAGTCGATCGCGAGCCAACTCGGCCTCGGGCCCGCACCAGATGGGGGCTGGTCGGTGGCGAGTGTGACCACGAAGTTGGGTGAGCCAGCGGTCATACTGATCGATGCGGTCGACGAGTCGATCGATGGGGTGAAGCTGGTCGACGAGATCATTATTCCGCTCACCCGCACCACCGACGGCCCGCGTCACCGGGTACTGATCGGAGTCCGGCCGTGGTGGGAAAGCTACCCGGAACTGCGGTACGCGCTCCGGCAGGAGAACCTGCTTGACCTCGATTCGTCCACTTCGACCGAACAACTGGTGATCGACCTCAAGGTCTATCTCGACGATCTGCTCTACGCCACGCCGAAATATGCCGCTGCGGATCGTCGAGCAATAGCTGATGGCGTGGCACCGCGTCTCGCCCGGATCAGTCACGGCAGATTCCTACTGGCAGGGCTGTTCGTCGACCACATGGTGCGGACTCCGGCCATGTCCGTGCCGGACGCCCTCGACCGGCTCCCTTCGGATCTTCCCGGCATGCTCGAACTCCAGTTGGACAGCAGGCCGGCGTGGCTTCGAGCGGTTCTGGTCGCCGTCGCCCACGGCAAAGGCGAAGGGATGCCTCTTGAGCTGATCCACCACGCAGCGCTCGCCGTCGGCACCAGCGACCCGACCGAGGAAGATGTCCGCGATGCGCTTGCCGAGACGTCATTCTATTACCGCACCACCGCGGACGCTGATGGCAAGCAGCTGTACCGGTTCTTCCACCAAGCACTTGTCGATCACTTCGCCGATGAGCGGCATGCCCGCGCGATCGCCGAACGCTTGTTGTCCGTCATGCCGAAGGGCGGGAGATCTCGAGATTGGCACCTCGTGTCACCCTACTTGCTCAGAAACGCGATGGACCACGCCGTAGACCTCAACTCTCCGGCCTCGATCGACGCGCTGCTGCTGGATCCCTGGTTTCTCGTACACGCGGACGAGACGAGCATCGCCCGGCGACTCGGCGCGGCGACCTCTTCAACCGCGAGGAAGCACGCGTATGTGCATCGCCAAGCCGCCATGTGGTTCTCTTCGCACGATAAAGAGCAACGCAGGCAAGTCCTCGTTTTCGAGGCAGTGCGGCATGGGGCTTGGTCGCTTGCCCAGGAACTGTGCGAAGGCTTGGATGCGACCGAGCGTCCTCCGCTCGTGCCAAGGTGGTCCACCGGCCCGACCACGGTTCCGAACCTGCTCCTGACCTTCGGGCCGGACCCGGTCGACCATGTCACCGCCGTGGCAGTGGCGCACGTGCACAACATCCCGGTGGTACTCACGGGCGGCAAGAACGGCCGTATAGGCGTGCACGAAGCTGCCCGAGGAGAACTGCTCCGGACCTTCGATGTGCACGGAGCGCCGATCAAGGCCATCGAGACCGCGAATGTTCGCGGCGTCGTCGTCGCAGTGAGTCTCAGTGACGACAACATGGTGTGCATGTGGGATATCTCGGACGCGACTGTCATCAGCGCGCACGAATACGAGGAAGATCTGTCCGCGCTGTGCATCCAGAAATATGAGAGTGAATTCACGGCTTTCCTCAGCACTAGCGGGGGTGAACTCCTGAGCAGGAGTGTTCCGACCGGCGATCCGGTTTACGATGCCGTGGAGATACCTGCGGGAGCAGACGCGGTCTCGGTTGAGCACGCCCCTGAAGGCGGCTTGACTGCACGCCTTCTGTACGCGGAAGACCTTCGAGAAGACGAAGATCTGACGGCGCAAGCATGGGGACTCATCGACGATAGACTGGTGGAGATCAACGGATTCCGCTACGGAACTGTCGAGGTTTGCGCGCCTCATGATGGTTCCATTCTGCACCGACTACACGGCTACGATGCCGGCCTTGAGATCTACGAGGCTCCCTCCGACAGCAGAGACACCGCCCGGAAGAGTCGGGTATACCTGCTGCGGGCCCACTCGAATGACGAACGGCGGGTTTCGGCTGTCGCCGCCGGTTCACTGGGTGGCTTCCCCGTCGCGATCAGCGCGAACGGCAGCGGATTCGTTCGAGTGTGGGACGTTTCCCACCGCGCGCATGCGGGGCGCCGTCAGACAGCGGAGGTCGTGCCGGTCCTCATGACGATTCGCGAACGGCAAGCACTTGTCAGTTCGGACAACGACGGGCGGGTGCGGTTGTGGGACGCTGCCGACGGCACCTGGTTCGACGGCTTCACCGCCCACGATGATTCAGTGGACACCGCCCAGTACATCTCGGTCGAAGGAAGGTTGATGGCCGTCGAGCTGACTGCGGGCAGGATCATGGTTCACGATGTCGCGGATGGTGCTCTTGTGCACGAACTCGGGGGCGATGAGACCTACCTACTCGCGTTTGCCTGTGCCGAACTCGAAGGGCACCCGGTCTGTGTCAGTGGTGGTGAGGATCATGCCATCCGCGTATGGGACCTCATTTCAGGTTCACAATCGTGTGTGCTGTCCGGCCATGAAGGTGCTGTCCTCTCGATCGCCATCACGGCGACCGACCACAGGACGCTGATCGTCAGCTCCGCGCGTGACGCCACCGTCAGAGTGTGGGACGCGGTCACGGGATCAGCCCTAGGCTGCCCGGTACATCTACCGACGGGCACCTATTCAGCCGTGAAGCTTTCCGCGACCCGTGACGCGGTGGCCGCGTGTTTCGACGGCGAGGATTCCGTGTTCGATTTCGCCGAAAATTCCGCATTAAACAAAGCACAGTACACAAAGATCGACCCACCAAAACGCAGCCATGTCATCGTCTGGTTCCCAGGTGACCTCCTCTGCGATGACGCGGCGGCGAACGGGTGGGACCTGCAAACAGATGAGGATTGGTGGAACGGTGTACCGCAGACCGATACCGCCTTCACACTGCACACTTCCATTGAAACAAGTGAATCCCGGCTCGCTCAATGGGTCGGGGGCATGGTGGGCGAAGACGGGTACGACGTGATCGAATTGACCCGCGACACCTACGAAATCGCTCCGATCGCCGGAGATTGGCGTGAATATCCATTATTCTACGTAACGACGCACCGTCGCCGATCGGCCTGAAGGAGCCATGCGATGAATATCGTAGCGGTACACGGAATCGGCAACTACCGTCCAGGCTGGGAACCTGATGATGCCGCTCGCGATCTGGCGACTGAGTGGCATCACTGCCTCTCTGCGGGCTACACGGCGGCAGGACTCGACAACGCGAGCCTGTATGCGGTCAACGTCGCCTACTACGCCGATCTTCTCGCCGAACCAGAAGCCCAGGGCTCCGTAGAGGAACTACTCGGCACACTCAGTCCGGCGGAGGCGTCGTTACTCCGGGCTTGGCTGATCGAGGTCGGCGTCCCCGAACCACAGGAGGCACAAGGGCTACTGCTGGCACCGCTGCGCCAGGCGCTTGACTGGCTCGTCCAAAAGCGCCGCGTCTCGATCGGCGTGCTGACCAGAATCGGCGTCGGGCTGGTTCGCGAGGTGCACAGCTATTTGACGAAACCGGCACGCCGGCGTGCAGCATGCGAAGTCGTCGCGACCGCGATCGAGCAGCATCGGCCGTCGGTGGTACTGGCCCATTCACTCGGTTCGATCGTCGCCTACGAGGCGTTGCATGCCCATCCGGAACTCCGAGTCGACCGATTCGTGACCCTAGGTTCGCCGCTCGGGTTGCCCGGTGGGATCTTCGACGCACTGCTGCCAGAGCCCGAAGGTGGCATGGGCGCGAAACCGGCGTGTGTTGCAAAGTGGATCAACGTCGCCGATCCGAGCGATCTGGTCGCGTTGCCGATCCGTCTCGGTGACCGATTCCCGGTCGATCGGCATGCGACTTTTTCGATAGGGCCGTTCAACTTCCACAAGATGGGTAGATACCTCGAGCATCCGCGGACCGCCACGCTGATCGCGAATGGGTTTGAGCCGTCTTGAGAACTACCGAAAGAGCCTGGTTCGGCACGGGCCGCAGTGAGCTTTTCCAGACTTCGGCCTCTCCGAGCGCCGCAGTCCACCCCCTGCCCACAGGTCGGCGGCGGCGATAACACGGACCGCGAATCCGAAGGTCAACAGAGCCTCGGCGATCGATACGACGAGCAGATCCGCACGCAGGTCTTCAGCCGTCCAGCAGAGCACGACCGACACCAGTGCCGGGACTGCGAACATCAGCAGGTCCACGAGAAGCTGCATGGACTTGTCGAGTCGCCTCAGTGGATCGCGTCGGTGAACGGACTCCCAGGTGAGCAGTTGACCCGCACACTGGGTGGACGCCACGAGCGAGGGCGCCAGCTGCCGCCCCAGATACCTGCCGATCGCCGAGATCTTCTGATCGTTGACGAAGTAGGTCCAGCCCAGGACCACGCACACCAACGGCAGCAGCAGGAGCAGGTACGGACGACGACCGGTCGACTGGACCACCAAGGCCAGCGTCGCCGTCAGCGCTGCCAGCGCCGCGTACATCAGCCGGTCACGCAACACAATCCGTGACGTCTGTTCCGCTTTGAGGGCTTCGTACTCCGCCAGCAGGATGGCACTGGACGAGTCTTCGAGCATGGCTTCCTCAATTTGAGCTCCACTCATCGGCTTGGCACCTCCGTCAATCCGACCAGCTATGCGACCACATGGTCCGGCGGTCGTTCTCGAACTCGATCCAGTCACGGCCTTTGTGCGCCACGGCCTCCAGGATGGGAAGCGCCGCGTCCATTCCGGAGGTCGCCGCGGCGAGCTCTTTCAGCTCCGCCTCGTCGTCGACTTCCGCGTCGTTCTCGCCGTCGGGGCGATCGCTGATGGTGAAGATCTCCACGCCGTCCAGCAGCCGGAGGCGGAATTGCCGATTGCATACCTTGCGCTCCAGCTCTCCCGGGTTCTTGACCTGCTTCTCCTTGACTCTCAGTGAGGCGGAAGCGATGCGGTCGTAGCCGAAGACGTTCCACACCTCGTTCTTGACCTCTCCGGTGGTGAAGTTCAGATATACCCGCGATTCCCGGATGCCATGCCGGGTCAACAAAATGACGGTGACCAGATACGCCTCGTACCGCGGTGGGCCGTGCGAGACCACCCCGCGCCGGGCACCGGGTGCTTGCTGATTGAGGACGACGTGCGAGACGAGGTCCTGTTCGGCGATATCGCCTTTACGCAACGCTTCCGCCTTGATGTAGGCCTTGTCCAGGGCCAACCACCGGGCCATGTCGATGTCGTCCGGGCGATCGGACAGCTCATCTCGCCACCGCCCGTACTCGGCCATCTCTTGCTCGAACAGCGCGTCCGCGTCAGCCGAGAGGAGCCGGGTCGCCTTGCGGGCAGCGAAAAGTTCGATCACCGCGGGAAACGCGGACCAACCCCCCATCGCGAGCGGCACGACCTGCCAGCGGAGAGTGAGCCCCAGGAGACCCAACCCCGCCACGGTCACCAGGACTCCGGCCATCTGCCGGTTACGGGCGCCACTCGGGGCAGCGGGTTCTGCGTGAAGCCGAGTGTCGAGGCCCTGCCACTGCATGGCAACTCGCCGGGCGTGCCAATCGAACAGCCATTTCAACCGTTTGACGCTCTGGCTGTAGTTCTGGTCGTACCGCAGCCAATCATTGAATCTGCGCCGCAGGTACCAACGGTGCCCGGCCGCGTACCAAGACCAGTCTTCGGCATCCGGCGGGCTCGCGTCGCGAAAACAACGCTCGATGAGCTTGTCGACCTGGCTGGGCTCGGACGGTTCGTCCGCGGGCAGTGCCGCGTCACGTCGAGAGGCAAGATGCAGCACATGCCCGGTGTACTCGACGCCGTAGCGGATCATCACGACACTGCCCGCGATCAGCAGCAGCAATCCGCCCCAGAAAAGAAGATTCATCGGTCCGAAGAACAGTCCGGCGAAGGAGAGCACCGTGACCGTGCCCCCGATGAACAGAGGGCGGCTGCGATCGCTGTCCGCGGTGGACGTCCGGACCCGATACCTGGCGGGCTTCGCGGGTTCGGGTTCGAAGAACTTCCGGGCCCGTTCCTGTCGATTCCGGGAAAGGCGTTCGATACTGACCTTGTGCTTTCGCTCGGCATCGAGCTGGCGCTCCAGGACGCCGGTGACCAACAGCGAAAGATGCCGGCTGATCTCGTCCTGCCGCTCGGCGGAAAGTTCACCGAACGCGGCCACGGTGGTGAAGGATCCGCCACCGGCATCGGTCCGGACGAGGTCGACGAGGCTCTGGACAACGCGGTGTGATCGGGACCATTCATCGTCCGATAGTGAGGCGCAGAGCTTTCCCACGTCCCGGATTCTTCTGGCCAGGTCCACCGTGAGGTCTCCGAAACCGCGTTCGCTGAACACGGACAGCACGTAGTAATAGATGCGTTCGGTCGACTGATGCCCGTTGAAGACAAGCTCGCCGAACAGTTTTTCGGCGCGGCGGGGCAAACCGCCGATGAGATAGGCGAGCGCGACATCGTGCCTGCGCTCGGCGGTGTCCTCGTCGGAGACGGTGTAGATGGTCGCGTCATGGAAGACGCTCTCTACGTTTTGCACACCGATCTGCTGGCCGACCTGGGCGTTGCCGGAAGCGATATTCTCGTTCTCGATGCTCTCGACGACTGTGTCCCCGCTCATCGGAAACCCCGGAAGGAGCCGAAGTGGACGCCGTTCTGCTGCCCTACCCGGGCGTTGTCCCGCGCGATGTTCTTGTTGCGAATGGTGGGGACCGGGGACGGCGGTGGCTCATCGGCGCCGGCAGCGTCATCGTCGGGTTCGAGGGCGGTGATCAGCGCGATGGCGAAGGCCGCCGCGTTGCGAGCAGCGAGCTGTTGTCCGCCTTCGCCGTCCGCAGCGGCTTTCCGGCCGTCTGCGAAGTCGCTGATGCCTCGCACCGCCACGGCGCGGACCTGGTCGCCGAGATGGGCCGCGTGCGCGAAACCGGAACTCTCCATGTCGATGGCCACTGCGTCGTTGTAAGACTTGTGCAGCCGCTCGGCCAGTTCGGAAACACGGGAATTGAGGACGACATCGCCCACCGCGACGGCTTCGAAATAGACCATCGGCGCACCACCCTCCGCCCCACCAGGCAGGAACGAATGCCAAGCGCCACCGCGTGGCAACCTTCGCGCCTCCTGATCGAGACGGTGCGAGACGGACCAAGCGGAAGGGCGCACCAGGAACTCGTCATCTTCGCTGCGGCCGCCCTGGTAGGAGTAGATCTTGGTCGCCACGACCACATCACCGGTCATGAGCCAGTCGCGCAACGCACCCGCGACGCCGACGAACACCATGGCCTCAGGGGCGAACTCGGCATTGGCCCGTTCGGTGAGCGTGGCGGCGGTCGTGGTGCCGGCGCCGGTCTGAACAACCGCGACCCGATGTCCCGGATGTCCCGCGACCGTACCGACATCGAACACGGTGCCCAGTTTGTGCCGGTGCGGACGTACATCGACAAGGTGCTCAAGCACGGCCGTGTGTTCCACGGGCAGCGCGGTCATGATCACATTCACTGGTTTTCACTCCAACACGGTCAGGGTGATTCAGGAACGGACTCCCCCACGAGGCGTCCGGCGAGATCAGCGGGGCCAGCAGCGGCCTCGCGCTTATTGTCAGAATGACACGAACACGTGCCCGCGGCAAGCCCTGCGTAGAGCCAATGGTCAGAATGACAAAAACTGCGTCAGGCCCCGAAGCGTGACCGCATCATCGGTGGGACCAGCTCGGCCGCGTCGCCTGCCCGATAAAGGGCAGCGGGCCTGCCGGTAAGGGAAGCTCGCTTCTCGCCGGTGGGCACCACGAAGCCGTCTGCGTCGGTGACCTTCCGGTGGAAGTTCGGCTTGTCCAGCACGACCCCCCACACCGCTTCGTAAACCTCGCGCAAGTCGGCGATGGTGAACTCAGGGCCGCAGAATGCGGTGGCGATGGAGCTGAACTGCAGCAGCGTGCGAGCCAGTTCCACCGCGTCGGCCAGGATGCGATCGTGGTCGAAGGCCAGCATCAGGTCTGCGGCCTCCGCGACCGGCGACCAGCGGGCGGTTCGCGCGTCGGAACCGGCGACAGGCACAGGCAGGTCCGGCGCGATAGCGAGGTAGGCGCAAGTCACCACCCGCGGACGCCGCGGGTCCCGGTCCGGCGCGGAGTACACACCCACCTGCTGCAGCTTCAACGTCTCGGCATCGAGCCCTGTTTCCTCGGCCAGCTCTCGCGCCGCGGTCAGCTCTAGCGACTCGTCACCGCGCAGGAATCCACCGGGCAAAGCCATGTGGCCCCGGAACGGGTCGTTCTTCCGCTCCACCAGGAGCACGCACAGCCCACCGTCCCGAATGGTCAGAATGACCAGGTCGGCGGTGAGAGTGACAGTCTGCCGGGCGCGGCTCATGCGCGAAGACTACCCACTGGCGTCACATCCCCTTGCCGATCGCCGTCGCCCCGAAGGACTGACGGCCGAGAGATAATGAGCCATGGGATACACGCTGCAAGCCGTCGTCGCCGCCCATCCGTTACTGAGCAAGCTGGCCGGTAACACCGACGCCGCACACATCGTGCCGCTGGGGCAGCGGCTCTCGCTACTCCCGATGACCGACGAACTGTTCGACGCGGTCACCGACACCGACGCACCCCGACTCGACGGATTCTGGAAGATGCCCGCGGGATTCGACCGCAGGCTGGCCGATTGTTCGGCGAGCGGTCCGGTGGCCTACCTCGAAGCCGAGTACTTCGGAGGGGTAGGCACACAGAGCGCACAGGTATGGGACAAAGGACGGGTCGTCCTCGGACCGCTGCACCTTGAGGAGAACCAGCCGACTCCACCTGGCGGCAGCCCGATCTCCCAGGCGCTCCGGCTCCTCGGGGTCGGCAAAGGTGACCATCACGACGAGTTCGAGGCGATCGGGCTCGGCAGGCATCGTGACACCGATGGCTGGATCGACCTCCCGGCAAAGGGGTGAGGCAGGGGTCCCCCGCGGAGAACCCCTGCCGTCTGATCAGGCCTCGCCGGGAGTCGGGGCGAGGACGAGGGACACGAATCCCCAGCTGTCCCGGTAAACCCGGAGCCATTCGGTCCGGCGAAGGTTCGCCATCGCGAGCGCTTCCGCGCTGTCCGGATCGGCGGGATGGTCAAGAGCCCAGGAGGCCAGCGACCCCCAGCAGGACCATTCGTAGGCGTCCAGTTCGTGGCGCGTGCTGACGTGCCCGTGGACCGGGGTCCATCCGTCCGTGACCACGCGGTCCACGGTGGTCGCCAGATCGGCGCCCTCCCCCAGCATCTCGACGGCTTCAGCGGACGGCGGCCGCTCCCAGAAGCCGTCTCCGATCAGGACGCGGCCGCCGGGCGCCAGATGCCGCCGGGCCGCGGCCAGTGTGGGGAGCAGGCCGCCGAAAGCGTGCGTGGCACCGACGCTGATCACCAAATCGAACTGGTCGGCCGAAGTGAAACCCGCGGCGTCTTGGTGGTGCAGGACGAGGCGGTCATCGGCGGCACGGCGAGCCTGGCGCAGGGCGTCCTCGGAGATGTCGACGCCCTCGGCCCGCAGGCCCGGACGGGCGGCCAAGGCACGCAGCAGCCACTCCCCGGTGCCGCAGCCGAGGTCGAGGACGCGTTCATCGCCTCGCGGAAGTCCTGCTTCCAGCAGCCTGTCGACCGAGGTGTCGTCGAGCGGCGACTTGATCGGGTGATCAGTGTGGGCGATGCGTGAGATCTGTTCGCGGTTCAAGTGTGAGGCCTTTCGAGAGGATGACTGTCGAAATCGGGTTCGACGGCTCGACACTTGTGCGCATGTGCTGCACACCTCCTCCTCTGGAACGGGCCTGGCCGCCCGCACCCTAGTCAGCCGGGAAGCGCGTCCACAACGCGTTTTTGGCTGAACCGCAGCATGTTCCCGGACGGGTCGAGGAACGCGCAGTCGCGGACGCCGTAAGGACGATCGATGGGTTCTTGCATCACTTCGGCGTCGGTGGCCTCGATGTGCTCGAAGGTGGCGTCACAGTCGTCCGTCGCGAAGGTGAGACTGCCCAGCGACCGCTCGTCCGGCGTCGTGAGGACGATCCGCAGTTCCGGCTGCGACGGCGGGCTGACGCTCACCTTCTGACCGTCGTCATGGACCTTGAAGCCGAGCACATCGCGGTAGAAACCGATCGCTTCGCCGAGATCGTGGACGGCGAGAGCGCAGCACGAGAGTCTGAGATCCACGTGTCACTCGCCTCCGAGGTAGACCACGTCGAGGTCACCGAGGAGAGCCGGATCGGCCTGGAGCTCGATGCCGGTGATCTTCCCGTCGTCGACGGTGAACGTGAAGACGACCTGAGGCCGGCCGCGATGTGCCCAGACCGCCGCTGGAACGCCGTCGACCAGGGCGAGCCGGGCGGCCTCGGCCCGTCCGGAGAAGACGGCCGCCACCGCGTCGGCGCCGCGTGCCTCGGCGGTCGCGCCCATCCGCACGGCCGCCGGGTCGGCGACGAGCACGGCGTTCGCGTCGAGCAGCGAGAGCAGGGCGGCGAAGTCCCCGTCACGCGAGGCGGCAAGGAACGCCTCGACGACCTCGCGCTTACGGGATCTCGCGGCGTCAGACGCGGCGGCCGCTCCCTGTACCCGCCGCCGGGCCCGGCTGGCGAGCTGCCGGGCCGCGGCCGGCGAGCGGTCGATGATCTCGCCGATCTCGCCGAACGACACGGCGAAGATGTCGTGCAGCACGAAGGCGAGCCGCTCGGCGGGAGTCAGGGTGTCCAGCACCACCATCAACGCCACCCCGACCGAGTCGGCCAGCAGCGCGTCGTCCTCAGGGCCCGCCTGCGACGAGACGGGCTCGGGCGGCAGCGCGCCGGCGGGCTCCTCGCGCCGGACCTGACGCGCCTCGAGCATGTTCAGGCAGACCCGGGCGACGACCGTGGTCAGCCATCCACCCGGATTTTCCACCTGTCCGGTGTCAGCCCGGCTGACCCGCAGCCACGCCTCCTGCACCGCGTCCTCGGCGTCGCCGGGGGAACGGAGCATCCGGTAGGCCACCGCCCGCAGGCGATCGTGGTGTTCGGCGAACCGCTCGGTCAGCCAGTCCTGTTCGACCATCTGTCACATTCCTCCGTCCGGACCTGTCATCCCGTTTGACCGGCGACACCACGCCGATGTGACAGCACGAAGGAGACAGGGAATGAAAGCGCACGTCAGCTCGATCCTCCTCGCCGTCGAGGACATGGACCGGGCCAAGCGGTTCTACACCGAGGGGCTGGGCTGGAAGATCAAGAACAACTACGGCGTCTCCGTGTTCTTCGAGTCGGACGGAGCGTCGCCCGTCGGCTTCTACCGGCGCGAAGGCCTGGCAGACCAGGTGGGCACGAGCGCTGAGGGCAGCGGTTTCAGCGGGCTGGTCCTCACCTACGTCGTCCGCAGTGAGGAGCGTGTCGACGAGATCATCGCCGAAGCCGAGAAGGCGGGCGCCACCGTCCTCAAGCCCGCCGGCGCCTTGCCGTGGGGCGGATACGGCGGCACCTTCGCGGACCTGGACGGCTACATCTGGAGCCTCGGCTACAGCGCCCAGGGAACGGACCAGCTCTACGCGGAATAGCCGGGTCCGGCCTGCCGAACCCGGTTCAACCGGTCTCGGCAGGCCAGGTCCAGGCCATCCCCCGGATCCCGGGCGTCACCGCGCTCGTGAACGCGATCGCGGGAGAAAGCGTCGAGAGCGGCACGTCGGCGACGTCCCGCTCCGGGCCGGAGACGTGGTCGATCCGATACGAATGACAGCTCGACGGCATCGCCTCCGGAGCGAAGTGGATCTCCAGGAGGTACTCCGGCGTCGAATGGCGGAACCGGCGGTCGTAGCGGTCGTCGGGGACGCCGTCGGTGTACTCGAACTCGTACTCGAAGATCGCGGTCTCGCCGGGCGCGAGCATCCGGTTCGGCACCAGTTCGCTGACGATGAGCGCCTGTTCGGTGAGCATCTCGGTGCGGCCGGGCACGCAGTACCGGGTCGCCACCAGCTTCGGCGGGCTTCCCGGCGCGCAGCCGCGCAGGGCCACGACCCTGGTCTGGACCGGTTCGTCGGTGGCACGGACGACCTCGCGCACCCGCTGCCGCGTCAGCGTCCGGTCGGCGCCGACGTACAGGGATTCGTGCAGGCTCAACAGCACGACGGAAGGCTCGTCCGCCGATTCGAACGAGTGCAGCACGGAAAGCACCGGCTCTCGCGGATCCCACAGCCGGTCCCAGCCGACGACGCGGCGTATCGCGGAACGTTCGCTTTCCGGCCGGTGCAGCAGATCCCGCAAGGATGCCGGGGGAAGCCCCAGCAGGTCCTCCAGCAAGGCGACGGCCCGCAGCGACTCGGGGCGCTCGGGCCGGGTCCGCCCGGTCCGCCAGTAGCTCAGCGTCGTCGTGCTGATCGACACACCCGCTCTGGCGAGCCGCTCCTTCACCCTGCCCAGTCCCAGCCCGCTGCGGTCGATGGCCTGCGACAAAGCCTTGCTGAAGGGCCCGGTGGCGAGCGCGCGCACCAGTTCCTCGTCGGCGCGGGTGCCAGGGGTGACGGCGAACAGCGACATCGGCTTCTCGACCTCCGCTGTGATCTTGGATCGCCTTTCGACGGAGGCGCAATCCGCAGAAAGTACTGTCCTGTTCCGTTGCCAGGGATTTCTATCCGGCACACATAATCCCCGGGCGCGAACCTTTCGACGATGACCGTATTCCGGACAATTCGGAGAAACCATTCCGACGGCCCGATTCCCGCACGGCGTGTTCCCGATCCCGAGGCGTGAACGTTCCGGGCTTCCGGCGGTGATGACTTGCCTCTCAACGGAAAAACCGAGGCGAGCCAGTGTTCCGCCTCCTCTGCCCCAGGCGGAACGATCCGCGACTTTCGTATCCCTACCTACGAAGGTATTCCGCCTCTCCTCTTGTCGGACATCTTTGATCGGGCCGGCATCGAGCACCTCTGCCGGATTCCCCATCCCCCCGTTCACCCACGACCACCAGGCGGCTTTGCCGCCCGATTGTGAGCAACCATGCGAAAACTGGCTTCAGTCGCTCTCGGGATCCTGGCGGCGGCACTGGCGGTGTCCGCACCCGGAATCGCGAACGCTCAGACGGACTCGGGTGTCCAGCCCTCGATCATCGGAGGCGGCACCGCCACGGAGACCTACAGCTTCATGGTCTCGCTCAACAACGGCTGCGGCGGCAGCCTCGTCGCGCCCCAGTGGATCGTGACGGCCACCCACTGCGGCAGCGCTTCGCAGGGCCGGATCGGTTCGACGAACAAGAACTCCGGCGGAGAGGTCGGCAGGATCGACCGCCGGGTCAACAAACCCGGCACCGACCTCACCCTGATGCACCTGTCCACGGCCGTCCGCGCCACCCCGGTCCCGATGGCCACGAGCAACCCGGCGCCGAACACCACCGCGCGGCTCCTCGGCTGGGGCTGCACCAGCTGGCCGAGCTGCAGCACTCCGACCACGTTGCGCCAGATCGATCTCCGTGTCCTCCCCAGCAGCTCCTGCTACGCCGGCGGTGGCGGCTCCGGTGACGTCTGCATCTCCGGCGACCGCACGCATTCGGCCTGCCACGGCGACTCCGGCGGACCGGCTGTCGTCGGCACCACCGGACGCTGGACCCTGGTCGGCGAGACGCACGGCCCCGGCGACAACGGCGGCGAGTGCGCGACCAGCACCCTCTACACCGGCATCGCCCAGCACCTGAGCTGGATCAAGCAGCAGACCGGCGTCTGAGCGCCGTAGCACGGAAAAACGGCACGCCTCGTCCATCGAGGCGTGCCGTTTTTCGTCCATTTTGGACAGCGGCGCGCGGCGCAATCCTCCGAAAGAACTGTTCTTTCCCGTTGATCCGTTCGGATCTTCTCGCGGATTTCCCGGAGCACCTCGGCTGAATACGTTCGAAGTGTCCCCCTCCCCTGCGTTTTCCCGAGGAGTCCCCATGCGTGAGAACACCGGCAGCGTCGCCCGTGCCATCGCCCTTCTCGCCGGTACCTGTGCCGCGTTCGCGACCCTGGCCGCCGCGCCCGCGGCGGCGAGCGCCCCGACCGCCCCGGTCTCGCCCGGTGCCGCGCCGTCGATCATCGGCGGCAGCACCGCCCAGAACCCCGGCTACATCGCCCGGTTCAACGGCCACGCCAACGGCTACACCTTCTTCTGCACCAGCACGCTGATCAGCTCGCGCTGGGTGCTCACCGCCAAGCACTGCCTGTACGACAACAACGGGCAGCGCCTGAAGGACATCGACCTCTACATCGGTTCCAACAGCGCTTCCGGTGGCGTGCACGCCAAGGCTTCGGCGACCTATCTCTACTCGGGCGGCGACCTCGCCCTGATCAAGCTGAACGCAGACGGTGGAAGCACGTTCGCGAAGCTCGCGAGCAGCTCTTCCGACGCTCAGGAAGGGGATTCCGCCCGCGTGTACGGCTGGGGCGCGACCCAGGCCGACCACGAAGGCGACCACCAGTCGAAGGTGCTCAAGCAGGCGACGGTCCGCATCTCCGACACGAACGCCCAGGACAACTACGGCGGCCCGGCCATCGACGCCGACACCCCGAACGGCGCGGTCGCGGGCGGGGACTCGGGCGGCCCGATGATCGACGACGGTGTCCAGGTCGGCGTGTGCTCGACCAGCGACCGGTCCAGCACCACCAGCTACGGCAGCGTCGCCGCGGGCCGTGACTGGATCCGTCAGACCAGCGGGGTCTGACGGCGAGGGCGGGCCGCCTGCCGATC
>NZ_JBHXJK010000053.1:0-60036 GCF_042723255.1 Amycolatopsis thailandensis | reverse complement strand
TCCTTGCGCCTAGCGCAAGGAAGGGGGCCATCATGTACTTGAGCCGAGGGGAGGGGGCCTTCACGGACCGGACTCGCGCTCCGCCACAGCCGGAACCCAGCAGGTATCTAAGACACGGTCGGCTCTAGCCCGAATCGCCACTCACGACCAACCTGACCGACCCGGTCCCGGCGCCCTCGCTCGCCACTGGAGCCGGGCTTCGAGTCCGTCCAGGATCACGTCGACGCCCAGTTCGAACAGGTCTTCGCCGCTCTGTGCCGCGAAAGCCGGGCCGAGCCTGCTCACGTGGGGATACGCCGCGAGCCGTGCCAGGAATCCCTCGTCCGGCTTCCGCGCGGGGAGGGTCTCCACCGACGCGAGAACGTGTGCCGTGAGCAGTCGCGAGATCCCCGCGGTGTCCTCCTCGGGGAACCCCGCCTCCAGCAGGATCCGCGCGGTCGTTTCGATGTGGCCGAGCCGGTGCGGCCCGGTCGGTGGCCGTTCGCGGAGCAGGGCGGCCGCGTCGCGGTGACTCAGCAGCAGGGCGCGGAACTGACGGAGTCCGCTCGCGAGCTGTTCGCGCCACGGCAGTTCGCGGTCGATCTCGAACGCGTCGGCGCAGATCGCTTCGGCGACGAGGTCCAGCAGTTCCGCCTTGTCCTTCACGTGCCAGTACAGCGTCGGCGAGCTGACGCCGAGCTTCGCCGCCAGGCGCCGGGTGCTCAGCTCCGCGAGACCGGTTTCGTCGAGCAGTTCGACGGCGGCTTCGGTGATCTTGGCGAGGTCCAGCGAGCCTTTGCGTGCCACCCGAGGACTCTATCAGTGATAGATTTGTCTCTATCACTGATAGAGAACGGGGGAAGTGATGCTCTGGACACCGAAAATCCGCCTGGTCACGGTGCTGTGCTCGATCGTCTTCGTGCTCGGGACGGCGTTGCAGAATTACGTGATCATCGACCTGGACCTGATCGAAGCGAGCATGCGGCTCAAGGGCGCGGACACCGCCGAGGCGCCCGGCTACCTCAGCGCGTTGCGGCTGGTGGGGAACGTCTTCATCGCCGGAAACGCGCTCGGGCTGCTGGTCTGGTTCCGCTGGCGCTGGCTTTTCTGGCCGGTGCTCGCGGTCAACGTCGGCCAGGCGTTCGGCGTGTTCGTCGTGCCGTTCGAGGTGCACCGCGCCGCGATCGGCGAACACGGGTGGCCGGGCGTGCTTCCGTCGCTGGTCACCGACGGCGGCGCGGTGATCCTGTCGATCGTGCTGATCCTCGCGTACGTCCGCTCGCGGCGGCTCACGCGGACAGGCGACCCAGTTCGGCTTTGACGGCCTCGACAGCCTTCTTCGTCTCGGTGGCCGGGTCGGCGCCGTCGCGGGCGATGCGGCCCAGCGCGTCGACGAGTGCGGCGTTCGCCGACGGTGTCCACAGTGGACCGGCGGCGCGGCCGTTCTCCTTGACCAGCTTCGCGGCGTCTCCCGCCGCGTCGACCTTGTCGAGCACGCTCAGCCGCGCGGGCAGGTGGAAACCGAACCTGGTGGCGAACTCCTGCTGGAAGTCGGTGCGCTCCAGCCAGAGCCATTTGACGAAGTCCTTGGCGGCGTTGGGGTTCAGGCTCTTGGCGTGCACCATCGCGCTCAAGCCGCTGACCGGGACGGACGGCGCGCCCGACGCGTCGAGCCGGGGGAAGGCCAGGACGCCGAAGTCGTCTTTCACGGTGTCCTGGATCTTCGGCAGGTTCCACAGCCAGGTCCACTGCATGGCCACGAGCCCGTCGATGAACGGGATGGGGTCCGGCCAGTCCGTCGAAGCGCCCAGCAGCAGTGAACCGTTGAGCTCGTGGAGTTTCGCGAACGTCGTGGCGGCCCGCGGATCGTCGAAACCGACGGATTTGCCGTCCTTGACGTAGTCCAGCCCGGCCGACCACAGCAGCGGTCCGGCCAGCGCCGCCGCGCCCGCGTCGTTGCCGGCGAACAGCCCCTTGACGCCGTCCTTGGACAGTTTCTTCGCCGCGTCGACGAGTTCGTCGAGCGTCTGCGGCGGCTGTACCTTCGCCTCTTGGAGGAAACTCTTGCGGTAGAAGAGAACCTGGGTGTCGAGTGCCTGCGGAACGCCGTAGAGCTTGCCGTCGACGGTCTGCGCCGCGAGCACCGAGGCGTTGAAGTCGCCGCGCACGGGCCCGACGACGTCGTCGAGCGGCACGAGCTGGCCCTGCCGGACGCGGTCGACGGTGACCTGGCCTTCGAAGACGTCCGGGACCGGGCCCGCCGTCAGCGCGGCGTTCAGTTTCGACTCGTAGTCGTCCGGATTCCACTGCACCGCGACCTTGGACTTCTGGTACGCGGCCGCGTAGCGCGTGACGGCTTCCTGGACGCCGGCTTCGGGGTACGGGTGGTACCACTGCGCGAGGTCCACCGGTTTCGGCTTCGGCCTGGTCACACCGGCGGAGTACGCCGTCGAAGGCGGCGGGGTTCCTGTTTGGACACTGTTCGACCCGCAGGCTGAAAGCACCGCGGTCCCCGCCATGGCCAGGAACGCGCGCCTGCTTGTCTTACGCACCAACAAAACCCTTCGCCGAACGCCGTGAAGGCCACCTTCAGGGACCAGCGTCCCTCAAGATGGCCTTCACGCAACGGCAGGCGCGCGGGAGATTAACCCGTTAGAGCTGACTGATGTCGAGTTTGCCCTCGGAGTGGAACGCCCGCAGCCGCTTCTTGTCGAACTTGCCGACGCTGGTCTTCGGGACCTCGTCCACAAAGGTCCAGTTCTCCGGAAGCTGCCACTTCGCGACCTTGTCGGACAGGAACTCGCGCAGTTCCTCGGCCGTGACGCTCTGGCCCTCCCGGAGCACGACGGCGACCAGCGGGCGCTCGTCCCACTTCTCGTCGGGGATGCCGACCACGGCCGCCTCGGCCACCGCGGGATGGGCCATCACCTGGTTCTCCAGGTCCACCGAGGAGATCCACTCGCCGCCGGACTTGATGACGTCCTTCGCGCGGTCGGTCAGCGTGAGATAGCCGTCCGGGCTGATCTTGCCGACGTCGCCGGTGCGCAGCCAGCCGTCGTGGAACTTCTCCGGATCGGGCTCGTCCCCGCTCGTGCCGCTGTAGTACGACGCCGCGATCCACGGCCCCTGCACTTCGAGCTCGCCGACGCTTTCGTTGTCCCACGGCAGTTCCTCGCCGTTGTCGCCGATCAGCCGGGCGCTGACCGACGCCGGGAACCGGCCCTGGGTGTAGCGGTACTCCCACGCCTTCTCACCGGTCGCGGCGGCGGGCGGGCGCGCGACGCTGCCCAGCGGCGATGTCTCGGTCATGCCCCAGGCGTGCAGGATCGGCACGTCGTAGCGGTCTTCGAAAGCGTGCATGAGCGACGGCGGCGCGGCCGAACCGCCGACGACGACCTCGCGCAGATGCGAGATGTCCTGCGGGTTCGCGTCGAGGTGGGAGAGCAGGCCCTGCCAGATCGTCGGGACGGCGCCGGCGAAGGTCGGCTTCTCGGCGTCGAGCATCTGGGCGATGGGGGCGGGCTGGAGGAAGCGGTCCGGCATCAGCAGCGAGGCGCCGACCATCAGCGCCGCGTACGGCATGCCCCAGGCCATCGCGTGGAACATCGGGACGATCGCGAGCGCCTTGTCGTGCTGGGCCAGCCGCATGCTGTCGGTCATCGTGACCTGCATGGAGTGCAGCCAGATCGACCGGTGGGAGTACGCGACGCCCTTGGGGTCACCCGTGGTGCCCGAGGTGTAACACATCGCGGCGGCCGAACGCTCGTCCACCTCGGGCCAGTCGAAGGTTTCAGGCTGGCCGGCCAGCAGTTCGTCGTAGGAGTGCACCTGGACGCCGTCGGGCGCGGGGAGGGCCGAGGCGTCGCCGTTGGCCACGATGACGTGACGCACGGTCTTCAGTTCGGGCAGCTGCTTGGCCAGCAGCGGGATCAGCGTGCCGTCGACGATGACGACCTGGTCCTCGGCGTGGTTGGCGACGAAGACCAGCTGCTCCGGGAACAGCCGGATGTTGAGCGTGTGCAGCACCGCGCCCATCGCGGGGATGGCCAGGTACGCGGCCATGTGCTCGGCGTTGTTCCACATGAACGTGCCGACGCGCTGGTCGCCGGTGATGCCGAGGCTCCGGAGGGCGTTCGCCAGGCGAGCGGCGTGTTTGCCGAGCTCACCGTAGGTTTCGCGGCGGGCTTCTGAACCGGTCCAGGTGATGACTTCGCTCTCGGAGTGCACCTTGGTGCCGTGGCGGAGCAGCCTGCCCAGTGACAGCTGCCCGTCCTGCATCGTGCTCAACATCGCGTACTCCCGTGGTGCTCGTTCTCCGGTGAACTGGGGTTGGGCCGACTCTAATGCGGGTCGGGTGAACTGGTCAGTAACGTCGCAGGCAACCGTTCGGTCACAGTGTCGCGCTAACGGGTGTTCGCCGGTTCGGGTCAAGATCATCAATAATTCGTATTTTTCCTACCATGAAACGAAAAATGGCTAACAGTGCGAAGTCTTCGCATCGCTCATAAGGGTGATGAACGCCATCGAATCGCCGCCCGATGGGCGTGTTTCCGCAGGCTGGGGCGGGTTGCCCATGGCGTGGTCGAGGGGTAATAAGTGCGTGTCGGTTTCACGGCCGAGGAACGGGTGGCGTTTACTGGAGCCGTGGTACAGAGACGGCTGGCCAGCGCTTGCTCTTGCAAGCATGGTTAAAGGCCGTCGGCCGCGAAAGCGGAGACCTGAGATGAAAGGACTACTACGTTGGCTCTGCCCACGTTGACTCCGGAGCAGCGCGCCGATGCCCTCGCCAAGGCGGCTGAGGCTCGCAAAGCGCGCTCCGAGCTGCTTGCGTCGATCAAGTCCGGCAAGGAGAGCATCGACAAGGTGCTCAAGCAGGCCAAGGAGAACAAGACCATCGGCAAGACGAAGGTCACGCAGCTGCTGAAGGCCGTGCCCGGCCTGGGCGCGGTCAAGGTCGCCGCCCTGCTGGAGCAGGCCGGGATCGACCC
Source organism: Amycolatopsis thailandensis (assembly GCF_042723255.1). Lineage (NCBI taxonomy): Bacteria > Bacillati > Actinomycetota > Actinomycetes > Pseudonocardiales > Pseudonocardiaceae > Amycolatopsis > Amycolatopsis thailandensis. Next base: position 55,069 of record NZ_JBHXJK010000053.1, on the reverse strand, counting down.
CGACCGGCGTGCCGCCGGCCTGGGTGAGCGGCAGCGCGAGGCCCTCCTCGAGGCGCTGAAGTAAACCTTCCGCCCAGGTCACGGGCTGTCCAGGGGAAGGTGTTGCCTGAGAGGCTGTTGCCCGGGCAACACTTTCCCCTGGTCTCAGCCGGAGCCTGGGACGCTGGTGGGGTGACGACCAGTACCGCACCGGCGACCCCGGCAGACCTGGCCGCCCGCTACGAGCGGGGCGACTTCCTCCTGGCCACGGCGCGGCACGCGCTCCTCGCGAGCGGGGCCGCGGCCACCGCGACCGACACCGATCCGGCGCGGCTGTCCCAGGCGCTGCCTGGACTGTTCACCGGCTCGGGCGCTCCGATCGCGGTCGGAGTCCTGCCCTTCGACACCAGCGACGGAACCTCGACGCCGGGTCACCTGGTCCTGCCCCGCACGGTGCACCGCGCGTCTTCCGACCGCGGGGCCGTTCCGCCGCGCACCACGCTTCCGCAGCCGGTCAAGGTCACTTCCGTGCCCGAACCGGAGGCGCATCTCGCCGCCGTCCGCGCGGCCGTCTCGGCGCTGAGCGACCGGGACCTGCGCAAAGTCGTGCTGGCCCGTGCCCTCGATCTCGATTTCGCCGAATCCGTCCCGGTCGCGGACGTCGTCCGGAACCTGGCGAACGGGAACCCCCGGCACACCACCTACGCCGCGCAGCTGCCCGGCGGTCGCACGCTGGTCGGTGCCACCCCCGAACTCCTGCTGTCCCGCACCGGCGGCTCCGTGCTGTCCCGGCCGCATGCCGGGTCGATGCCCCGGTCGGCGGACCCGGCGATCGACAAGGCCAATGGTGAGGCACTCCTGGCGTCCGAAAAGGACCACGTCGAACACGCCGTCGTGGTGGAGTCCGTCGTCGAGATCCTGCGGCCGTTCTGCCGCACCCTCGACGTCCGCGGCCCCGAGCTGGTCTCGACGCCGGCGATCTGGCACCTCTCGACCACCGTCACCGGCGAGCTGATCGACCAGGACGTCACCGCGCTCGACCTCGCCGCCGCGCTGCACCCGACCCCCGCGATCTGCGGCACGCCGACCGATGCCGCGCGCTCCCTGGTCCAGGAGCTGGAGCCGTTCGACCGCGAGTACTACGCGGGCGCCGTCGGCTGGGTCGACGCGGCAGGGGACGGCGAATGGGCCGTCGGGATCCGGTGCGCGGAGATCGCCGAGACCTCCATGCGGCTGTACGCCGGTGGCGGCATCGTGCCCGCGTCCGACCCGCGGACCGAGCTGGACGAGACGTCGGCGAAGTTCCGCACCCTGCTGGCCGCGATGGGCCTGGAGATCTAGCGCGTTTCGTCCTCTGGATGCGGTACTTGCCACGCGCAACTACCGCATCCAGAGGACTAATTGCGTGGGGTCAGAGGGGTGCGAAGTCTTCGGTGACCGAGATGTCGTCCGACGTGATCAGCGCGACGGCGGCCCGGTAGCCCTCGGTCGCCTTCAGGTCCGCGAGCCGGGTCCGCGCCGGGTCGAGCGCCGCGTGGCTCGACCGGACCAGCCGCGCCTCCTCGTCGTACCCGGAGAACGTGATGCTCTGAAGCGGGATCTTCAGGCCCTTCCCGGTGGCCTTCATGACGGCTTCCTTGCGCGTCCAGTACGTGAAGAACGCCGTCGCGCGCTGCTCGTCGGACAGGCCGGAGATCGCGGCCTGCTCCGTCGGGGTCAGCGCGTACTCCATGAGTGAGTCCTCGGCCCGCCTGGTGGCCGTCTCGACGTCGAGGCCGACGGCGGTCCCCGCGGTGGCGGCGACGCCGATGAGGTCGCCGGAATGCGAGATCGACAGCATCAGCGGCGCGTCCGGGATTCGCGGACGGCCGTGCGGTTTGCCGCAGTCTTCGCAGGTCGCGTCGAATTTCACGGCCTCGACGGCGAGACCGAGCCGCTCGGCGGCGACGGTCTTCGCCAGCACCCGCCCGGTCAGGAACCGGCGTTTGTCGATGTCCTGACGGTAGGTGTCGTACCGGCCTTGTTCGAGCTCGTCGAGCAAGGCCAGGAACCGGGGTTCAGCGGGCAGGGGCTCCGACCAGCGGACCGCGCATTCGATCACCCCTCCTTTTTACCCGATCCGGACTGGTTCACTCGGGTGTTCTTTGAGTAGCGTCTTTACCGGACTCCGCACTGGCATCACTCGAGTTTTCATCGAGCAATGTCGCCTCGTCGAAAGGCGACTGGCCGTTCAGCGTCCGGTCCAGCTGCTCCCGGTCGATCTCGTTGGTCCAAGTGCCGATCAGCACGGTCGCGACGGCGTTGCCCGCGAAGTTCGTCAGCGCGCGGGCCTCGGACATGAACCGGTCGATGCCGACGATGAACCCGACGCCGTCCACCAGCTCCGGCCGGTGCGAGGACAGGCCGCCCGCCAGCGTCGCGAGCCCCGCGCCGGTGACGCCGGCGGCGCCCTTCGACGCGATGATCATGAACACCAGCAACGAGATCTGCTCGCCGATCGTCAGCGGTTTGTCGAGCGCGTCCGCGATGAAGATGGACGCCATCGTCAGGTAGATCGCGGTGCCGTCGAGGTTGAACGAGTACCCGGTGGGCACGGTGATGCCGACGACGGGTTTGGAGACGCCCGCGTGCTCCATCTTCGCGATCAGCCGCGGCAGCGCCGACTCCGAGGACGACGTCGAAAGGATCAGCAGGAACTCGCGGCCGAGGTAGCGCAGCAGCTTGAAGATGTTGACCCTGGCGAACACGCCGATGATCAGCCCGAGCACCACGAACACGAACAGCCCGCAGGTGATGTAGAAGCCGAGCATGATCACCGCGAGACTCTGCAGCGCCTTCCAGCCGGTCTCGCCGACGACGGCGGCGATCGCGCCGAACGCGCCGACCGGGGCCGCCCACATGATCATCGCGAGGATCCGGAACACGAGCCGCTGGATGTGCTCGATGCCGCGGCGGATCGGCTCGCCCTTCGTGCCCAGCTTCTGCAGCGCGAACCCGGCGAGCAGCGCGACCAGCAGCGTCTGCAGCACCTCGCCCTCGGTGAACGCCGAGACCAGCGTCTTCGGGATGATCCCGAGCAGGAACTCGACGGTGCCCTCGCTCTTGGCGATCTGGTCCTGGCCCTTTTCGGCGATCTCCGGTGTCAGGTGCAACCCGGTGCCGGGCTGGAGGATGTTGCCGACGACCAGGCCGATGACCAGCGCGACCGTCGACATCACCAGGAAGTAGCCGATGGCGAGCCCGCCGACGCGGCCGACCTTCGCGGCCTTCGCCACCGAGCCGACGCCGAGCGCGATGGTGCAGAAGATGATCGGCGAGATCATCATCTTGATCAGGTTCACGAACCCGGTCCCGAGCGGCTTCAGTTCCTTGCCGACCTCGGGGAACAGGATGCCGACCGCGATGCCGAGACCGACGGCCGCGATGACGGCGATGTAGAGGTAATGGGTCCGGTCCCGCTTCGCCGCGGGTGCCTGCGTGCTCATGGGTGCCCTTCGACAAGACGGGGACAGGTTGCGAAAACTTATGACAGTTTCTCGGCGAACGACAACCGAAGCGGTACGCTGAACTAAGCGAGCGCTTAGTCAATGCCGAACAGGAGCGGGCTGACCATGGATTTCTCTCTCAGCGTCGAGGAACGCGAGGTGCGCGACTGGGTCCGCACGTTCGTCCAGCGGGACCTGATGCCGCGCGAGCAGGAGGTGCTGCGCCGCGAACGCGCCGGTCAGCCGGGTCTCACCGGTGAAGAGCTGCGCGAACTCCAGCTCAAGGCCAAGGAATCCGGCTTCTGGGGCGTGCAGACGCCGGAGGAGTACGGCGGCATGGGCCTCTCCGCGGTGATGACCGCGCTGCTGGAGGCCGAGCTCGGCCGCACGTTCGTGCCGTTCCGCTTCGGCGGCGCCGCGGACAACATCCTTTATTACGCGAACGACGAGCAGAAGGAGCGCTACCTGCTCCCGACGATCTCGGGCGAACGCAAATCGTGCTTCGCGATCACCGAACCCGGGGCCGGCTCGGACGCCAAGGCCATCCGGACCTCCGCCCGCAAGGACGGCACCGACTGGGTGATCAACGGCGAGAAGACCTTCATCACCGGAGGCAACGAGGCCGACTTCGTGATGGTGTTCGCGATCACCGACCCGGAGAAGGGCGCGAACGGCGGCGTCACCTGCTTCCTCGTCGACCGTGACGCGGGCTGGAAGTCCGAATACATCGACACGATGGGCGAATGGGGTCCGGCGGCGCTGGTCTTCGAAGACGTCCGCGTGCCCGAGACGCAGATCCTCGGCGAACTCGGCCACGGTTTCGACCTGGCCATGCAGTGGATCGGCGCGGGCCGCTACCTGCTGCCCGCCCGCGCGATCGGCTCGTGCGAAAGGCTGATCTCGATGGCCATCGAGCACGCCAACACGCGGGAGACGTTCGGGCAGAAGATCGCCGAGCGCCAGGCCATCCAGTGGATGATCGCGGACTCCGGCACCGAGCTGGAGGCGTTGCGCTGGCTGGTGCTGCACGCCGCCTGGCAGGTCGACCAGAAGCTGGACTCACGGCACGCGCAGTCGATGGCGAAGCTGTACGGCGGCGTGAAGGCGAACGAGATCGTCGACCGTGTCCTGCAGATCCACGGCGGAATGGGCTACACGCGGGAACTGCCGGTCGAGCGGTGGTACCGCGAACTGCGGCTGCTGCGGATCTACGAGGGCACCGACGAGATCCAGCGCCGGACCATCGCGCGCAACCTGCTCAAGGGGCACGTCAAGGTCGGCGGCACCCTGGGCTGACCCCGCCTGAGGAGCCCAAGCGCAATGAAGGGGCCTTTCATCGCAAATTTCGCGATGAAAGGCCCCTTCATTGCGCTTGGCTACTCCTCGGACTTGCCGGACTTCAGGCCCGAAGAGATCAGGTCCATCACCGACGAGTCGGCCAGCGTGGTGACGTCGCCGACCTGGCGGTTCTCGGCGACGTCGCGCAGCAGGCGGCGCATGATCTTGCCGGAGCGCGTCTTCGGCAGCTCCTGCACGACGAGGATCTGCCGCGGCTTCGCGATCGGCCCGATCTCCTTGGCGACGTGGTTGCGCAGCTCCTGCACGGCCGCGTCGCCACCGTCCACGGCGTTGCCGCGCAGGATGACGAACGCGACGATGCCCTGGCCGGTGGTCGGGTCGGTCGCGCCGACGACGGCGGCCTCGGCGACCGTCGGGTGTGAGACCAGCGCGGACTCGACCTCGGTGGTCGAGATGCGGTGCCCGGACACGTTCATCACGTCGTCGACCCGGCCCAGCAGCCAGACGTCGCCGTCGGCGTCGTACTTCGCGCCGTCACCGGCGAAGTAGTAGCCCTGGTCGGCGAAGCGCGACCAGTAGGTGTCGCGGAACCGCTCCTCGTCGCCCCAGATACCGCGCAGCATGCCCGGCCACGGCTTGTCGAGCACCAGGTAGCCGCCGCCACCCTTGCCGACCTCGACACCCTGGTCGTCGACGACCTTCGCCGAGATGCCCGGCAGCGCCTTCTGCGCGGAGCCCGGCTTCGTGGCGGTGACGCCCGGCAGCGGCGAGATCATGATGCCGCCGGTCTCGGTCTGCCACCAGGTGTCGACGATCGGCGCCGAGTTCGCGCCGACGTTCTCCCGGTACCAGATCCACGCCTCGGGGTTGATCGGCTCGCCGACGCTGCCGAGCACGCGCAGCGAGGAGAGGTCGTACTTCTCCGGGATCTCGTTGCCCCACTTCATGAACGTGCGGATCAACGTCGGCGCGGTGTAGTAGATGGAGACCTTGTGCTGCTGGACGATCTCCCAGTGGCGGCCCTCGTGCGGGGTGTTCGGCGTGCCTTCGTAGACGACCTGCGTCGTCCGGTTCGCCAGCGGCCCGTACACGATGTACGTGTGCCCGGTGATCCAGCCGATGTCGGCGGTGCACCAGTAGACGTCCTCGCCGGCCTTGTGGTCGAAGACGTTGTGGTGCGTGTACGCCGCCTGGGTCAGGTATCCGCCGGAGGTGTGCAGGATGCCCTTCGGCTTACCGGTGGTGCCGGAGGTGTAGAGGATGAAGAGCGGGTGCTCGGAGTCGAACGCCTGCGGCGCGTGTTCCGCGGACTGGCCGTCGACCAGTTCGTGCCACCAGAGGTCGCGGCCTTCGGCGATCGGCACCTCTTCGCCGGTGCGCCGGACGACGATGACCTTCTCGACCGATTCGGCGCCTTCGAGCGCTTCGTCGACATTGACCTTCATCGGCGCGGCCTTGCCGCGGCGGTACTGGCCGTCGGTGGTGATGACGATCCGCGCCGCCTGGTCGTCCACACGGGATCGCAGCGCTGTCGGGGAAAAACCACCGAAGACGACACTGTGCAGAACGCCGATGCGGGCACACGCGAGCATCGCGAAGATCGCCTCGGGCACCATCGGCATCTGGATGGCGACGCGGTCGCCCGCGACGAGCCCGAGGGACTCGAAGGCGTTCGCCGCCTTGGAAACCTCGTCCTTCAGCTGGGCGTAGGTGATGTCGCGGTTGTCGCCGGGCTCGCCGACCCAGTGGATGGCGACCTGGTCGCCGTGCCCGTCGACGACGTGGCGGTCGACGCAGTTGTACGCGACGTTCAGCTTCCCGCCCACGAACCACTTCGCCACCGGCGCATTGGTCCAGTCCAGTACCTGCGACCACTTCGTTTCCCAGTGGAGACGGTCGGCCTGCTTGGCCCAGAACGCTTCCCGGTCGGCGTCGGCTTCGGCGTAGAAGTCGGCGGTGGCATTCGCTTGCGCGCTGAAAGCCTCACTCGGGGGGAAGGTCCTGCTCTCCGTGAGCAAATTGTCCAGCGCCGGCGACTGCTCGGTCATGGTGCGATGCCTCCTGTGTTTCGCGTGTCTTCACGCCCGTTGGCACGCTATCGACGTTACGACGCGAAGTAAAAGGTTGCATCGTGGTTGCGGACCGCATTCACACGCTTGAGGACAAAGCGGTACGGACCGCCGGCCATTCTGGTCCGGTGAGGGAGTAGACAACGGTGTCACGGATGGTTCCGTCGGGCCGGACGCGATGCGCGCGCAGTACGCCTTCCCGTTGCGCGCCGAGGCGTTCGATCGCCTTCTGTGACTTCAGGTTGCGGATGTCGGTCTCCCACGAGACGCGGTTCGCGCCGAGGTCGTCGAAAGCGTGGCGCAGCAACAGGAGTTTCGACTCGCGGTTGAGCCCGGTCCGCTGCCACGCGGAACCGATCCAGGTGTAGCCAAGGGAAATGATCTTGTGGCGCGCGTTCATCGCGTAGAACGACGTCGTGCCCGCGACCTCGCCGGTGCGCGCGTCGATCTGCGCCCAGGCGCGGCGGTCCGGGTCGGCCAGGATGGCGTCGACCATGGCTTCGGCCGCGGCGAGGTCTTCCGGCCGCCGGAGGCTGAGCCAGGTCCAGATCGCCGGGTCGGATCCGGCTTCGAACAGGCCTTTCACGTGGTCGCGGGTGAGCGGTTCGAGGCGGACGCGTTCGCCGGTCAAGATCGCGTGAGTGTTCCAGTCGGTCACGATCTTGAACTTACGGCCGGTAATGGCCTTACTGGATAGCCAGTTTCGAAGCATTCGAGAAGGCCACTGCGGCGTTGCCTATGCTCGCGGGAACGATCGACGAAGGCGAGGCAGCATGGCCGAGGAGCGGGAAGAGCTCACCTGGGAGTTGTTCGGGACGGCCAGCAGGGATCTGGCGCAGGCCGTCGCCGACGACGGCTTCGAGCCGGACCTGATCCTGTCGATCGCGCGCGGCGGGCTGTTCGTCGCCGGCGCGCTCGGCTACGCGCTGGACGTCAAGAACCTGCACGTGATGAACGTCGAGTTCTACACCGGCGTCGACCAGCGCCTCGACCTGCCGGTGATGCTGCCGCCGGTGCCGAACGTCGTCGACCTGACGAAGAAGAAGGTGCTCGTCGCCGACGACGTCGCGGACACCGGCGCGACCCTGAAGCTGGTCCGCGACTTCTGCGCCGATCACGTCGCCGAGGTGCGTTGCGCTGTCGTCTACGAGAAGCCGCGCTCCGAGGTGAAGTGCGAGTACGTGTGGAAGCACACGGACCGGTGGATCAACTTCCCGTGGTCGGTGCAGGCGCCGGTCGTGCGGCGCGCGGGGCAGGTGCTGGACGCGTGACGGATCCGTTGAAGCCGCTGCTGGACCTCGAAGGGGTCGCGGCGGCCGCGAAATCGGCTCAGGACGCGGTGTTCGCCGTCCACCGGCTGCCCGCCAACCTGCGTGGCGGCGCGGCGACGGCCGCCGAAGCGTCCGTGCGATCGGCGCGGGCGTCGGCCGGGATCGAGGGCGCCGCGCCCGAACTGCCGGAATCCGGCGAGGTGACCGATCCGGTGCTGGCGGGCGCGCTGCGGGTCGCGGAAGCGCTGGAGGGCCTGCTCCCGACCTGGCGGCGCGCGCCGTTGCAGGCGCTGGCGCGGTTGCACGTTCTGGCCGCGTCGGATCTGGTGACGGATCTCGACGCGCTGGGACGGCCGCGCTCGTCCGGCGACGTCGGGCCGCGGCTGGAGATGCTGGCGCAACTGGTCACCGGCGCGACGTCGGTGCCGGGACCGGTGCTGACCGCCGTCGTGCACGGGGAACTGTTGGCGCTGAAGCCTTTCGGCTCCGCGGACGGGGTCGTCGCGCGGGCCGCGGCGCGGCTTTCGGCGGTGGCGACCGGGCTGGACCCGAAGGCGCTGACGGTGCCGGAGGTCGCGTACTTCCGGCGGGTGCCGAAGTACATCGAGGCCGCTTCAGCCTTCGCAGGCGGGACACCTGAGGGCGTCCAGGCTTGGCTGCTCTTTTCGTGTGAAGCCTTCGAGGCGGGTGCCCGCGAGGCGAAGTCCATCTCGGACGCCGCCGGCTGACTTCCCGCGTTTCGTCCTCTGGATGCGGTCCTTGCGCGTGCAACTACCGCATTCAGAGGACGAAACGCGAGGGTGTAGGGAGACCACACGAGATCTTGAGTAGGTGTGGCGCGTAACCACATGGCTTAAGCGGGCTGGGCGACCTAACGTCGTCCGGCATGAGTGGTGCGTATCACAGCGATCTGGCCGGTAAATCCGCGCTGGTCACGGGCGCGGCGAGCGGGATCGGCCTGGCCTGCGCCGGAGCGCTGGCCGAAGCCGGGGCCAAGGTCCACCTCGTCGACATCGACGACGCCGTCGAGAAGGCGGCCACCGACGTCAACGGCATCGCCCACGTCGCCGACCTCACCGACGCCCAGGCCATCGAGACCCTCCCGGCCGAGATCGACATCCTCGTCAACAACGCCGGCTTCCAGCACATCGCGCCGATCCACGAGTTCCCGCCGGAGACGTTCACCCGGATCCAGGCGCTCATGGTCACCGCGCCGTTCCTGCTCGTCCGCCGCGTGCTGCCGTGGATGTACGGCCAAGGCCGCGGCCGTGTGATCAACATGTCCAGCGTCCACGGGCTCCGCGCGAGCCCGTCCAAATCCGCGTACGTCACCGCGAAGCACGCGCTCGAAGGCCTTTCCAAGGTCACCGCGCTCGAAGGCGCGGAGCACGGGGTGACCAGCAACTGCGTCAACCCCGGCTACGTACGGACCCCGCTGGTGACCGGCCAGCTCCAGGCACAGGCCGAAGAACACGGCCTCGAACGCGACGCCGTCATCGAACAGGTCCTGCTGCGCCGGTCGGCGATCAAGCGGCTCATCGAACCCGAGGACGTCGCCGCGTGCGTGCTCTGGCTGTCCGGCGACCACGCCGCCCATGTCACCGGCACCTCGATCCCCCTCGACGGCGGCTGGACCGCCGCGTGAACCCCTCCCAGAAAGGACGTCCCCCGGTGACCACCCAGAACCGCGGCTCGATCGCCAAGGTCGTCAGCGCCAGCCTGATCGGCACGACGATCGAGTGGTACGACTTCTTCCTCTACACCTCCGCCGCGGCGCTGGTGTTCGGCAAATTGTTCTTCCCCACCAACGATCCGCTGACCGGCACGCTGCTCGCGTTCCTGACCTACGCCGTCGGTTTCCTCGCGCGGCCGATCGGCGGGCTGGTGTTCGGGCACTTCGGGGACCGGGTCGGCCGGAAGAAGCTGCTGGTGCTGAGCCTGCTGCTGATGGGCGGTTCGACCTGTGCGATGGGTGTCCTCCCGACCTACGCGAGTGTCGGTGTCCTGGCGCCGATCCTGCTCACGCTGCTGCGGCTGGTGCAGGGCTTCGCGCTCGGCGGCGAATGGGGCGGCGCGGTGCTGATCGTCTCCGAACACGGCGACGACAAGCGGCGCGGATTCTGGGCGTCGTGGCCGCAATGCGGTGCCCCCGGCGGGAACCTGCTCGCGACGGCGGTGCTGGCGATCCTCGCCGCGACGCAGTCCGACGAGGCTTTCCTCAGCTGGGGCTGGCGGATCCCGTTCCTGCTTTCCGGTGTCCTCGTGGTGATCGGCCTGTGGATCCGGCTCGCGGTCAGTGAGTCGCCGGTCTTCCTGGCGGCGCAGGCGAAGAACGAGCCCGAGCACGCGCCGGTCGTCGAGGTGTTCCGGAAGAACTGGCGCGCGGTGCTGATCACGATCGGTTCGCGGATGGCGGAAAACGTTTCGTACTACGTGATCACCGCGTTCATTCTCGTTTACGTCACCACCGGGCTGAGCCTGCCGAAATCGGTGGGACTCAACGCGGTCCTCATCGGTTCGGCCGTGCATTTCGTGACCATTCCCTTGTGGGGAATTCTTTCCGACCGGGTCGGCCGTCGTCCGGTGTACCTTTTCGGCGCGATCGGTATGGCGGTGTGGAGTTTCGTGTTCTTCGCGATGCTCGACACGAAGAACGCGGGTGTCATCATTCTCGCGGCGACCGTCGGGCTGGTGCTGCACGGCGCGATGTACGGCCCGCAGGCCGCGTTCTTCTCCGAACAGTTCCCGACGCGGGTGCGCTACACCGGCCTTTCGGTCGGCGGGCAGCTGTCGTCGATCGCGGCGGGCGCGGTGGCGCCGCTCATCGCGGTCGCGCTGTTCAAGGAGTTCGGCAGCACGGTCCCGGTCTCGCTCTACGTCGTCGCGATGTGCGCGCTGACCGTGATCGCGCTGCTCGCCGCCCGCGAGACCAAGGGCGAGTCCCTGCACTCCGAAGTTCTCACGGAGCGCGGCCACGTGTCAGCATGACCGTTGTGGACAGTTCCGCACAGCTGCGCCGGCTGCTCGAACTGCTCGCCTCCGGGGCGGGCAGCGAGCAGCTGGCGCACGTCCCCGTCGATCCGAAGGCCACCGAGCTGGCGCTGCGGATCCGGGACACGGTCGCCGAGCATCGGCGGCGCGAGGCTGAGCTGGCCGCGTTGTTCGACACGGCCAGTGACCTCGCCCGGCTGGACGATCCGGACGCCGTCCTGCGGTCGATCGTGCGCCGGGCGCGGGCGCTGCTCGGGGTGGACGTCTCGTACCTCAGCCTCAAGAACGAGGCCGAGGGCAACACCTACGTGCGGGTCACCGACGGTTCGGTTTCCGCGCTGTTCCAGGACATCGTGCTGGGCATGGGTGAGGGGCTCGGCGGGCTGGTCGCGCAGACCGCGCGGCCGTACGCGACGGCGGACTACTTCCACGACGAGCGGTTTCACCACACTTCGTCGATCGACACCGGGGTGCTCGACGAGGGGCTGACCGCGATCCTCGGGGTGCCGCTGGCGATCGGCAGCAAGGTCATCGGGGTGCTGTTCGCCTCGGACCGGGCGGCGCGGGAGTTCAGCGCGGAGGAGGTCGCGCTGCTGTCGTCGCTGGCCGACCACGCGGCGATCGCGCTGGACAACGCGCATCTGCTCGACGAGACGCGCCGCGCGGTCGCCGAGCTGAACGACGCCAACGCGACGATCAGCGCGCACAACGACGCGATGCGCCGCGCCGAAGACGCGCACGACCGGCTGATGGATCTCGTGCTGCGCGGCGGCGACCTGGCCGAAGTCGCCGCCGCCGTCGCGGACGTGCTCGGCGGCGCGATCGCCGTCTACGACGCCGAAGGTGTCGTCCTCGCCCGGACCGGTGGGGAGCTGAGCCTCTCGCGCGCCGCTGTTTCGGCGTCCCGGACGAGCGGGCGCGCGGTGTCCACTGAGGACGGTTGGCTCTGTGCCGTCCAGGCGGGGCAGGAGTTCCTCGGCAGCTTGGTGCTGGGCGGCGGCCGGTCGCTCGGCGAGGCGGACCGGCGGCTGTTCGAACGAGCGGGCGTGGTCACCGCGGTACTGCTGATGCAACGGCGGTCCGTCGCGCGGGCCGAGGACGAGGTGCGCGGGGAACTGCTGTCGGACCTGCTCACCGCGCCCGGCCGCAATCCCGCCGCGTTGCTGGCGCGAGGCCGTCGACTCGGGGTCGATTTGTCGACATCGCACGCGGTGCTGATCGCGCATTCCGACGACGTCTCCCGGCGGCGGCTGGCCGCGGCGGCCGCCCGGCACGCGGCACTGGTCGGGGTGCACGCGGACGAGGTCGTCCTGCTGGTCCGCGGCGTGGACGCCGGCGCGCTGGCCCGATCCGTCGCCGCCGAACTAACCTCCACAATGGACTGTCCGGTGACGGTCGGCGCGGCGGGCCCGGCCACCTCCCCGCGGGAACTGGCCGTGGCGCACGCCGAAGCCGCGCGTTGTGTCGCGTCGTTGCTCGCCCTCGGCCGGGCGGGCGAAGGCGCGAGCATGGCCGACCTCGGTTTCGTCGGACTGCTCCTCGGCGAGCACGCCGATCTCGGCGCGTACGTGACGGCGACGATCGGCCCGGTGCTCGACTACGACGAACGCCGCGGCACGGATCTGATCGGCACCCTCCGCGCGTATTTCTCCTGTGGCGGCAATCTGACGAAGGCGAAAGACCTGCTGCACGTGCACGTGAACACGGTCGTGCAGCGGCTGGACCGCATCGCGTCACTGCTGGGCGAGCATTGGCAGGCGCCCGAACGCGCGCTGGAACTCCAGCTCGCGCTCCGGCTGCACCGCCTCACCAGTGACCGAACCGGATGACCTCCTCGAATTCGCGGCGGGCGATCGTGGTCGCCGAAGAACCGGGTGAGGGGCCGATTTCGGCGCCGTGTCCGAGCGCGACGACGCCGATCGGGTCGTGATCCTCGGGCACCCCGAACTCGCTGTGGAGGCGCTCCACGCTTTCCGGCGCGAGCCCGAAGAACACCGCGCCGAGATCCTCGTCGACGGCCGTCTGGAGGATCAGCAGTGTCGCCATCCCGGTGTCGACGTCCCAGTACGGCACGCGCCACCACGAGTCGTCGCCTTCCGCGAAACCCTTGTCCGGCTTGGCGTAACGGTCGAGATACGCGTTCTTGACCGAGAGCGGCACGATCGCGACCGGTGCCGTGGTCACGGTTTCCGGTGCCCAGCTCGCCCCGAACTCCCAGAATTTCGCGAGTTTCTCGCCGGTGAGGACGAGAAACCCTTGTCCCTGTGAGAAACCGGCCGAGGGACCCTTCAGCGCGTTGCGCAGGATGCGCTGAAGGCTCGCCTCGGCGACGGGCTCGTCGGTGAACTTCCGGACCATGCGACGGCGTCGTACGACGTCCTGGAATTCCATGCGATCAGCTTAGTGCGCAACCGGTCGCGAGGTCGCCGTCTTCACGGGGGATGGTCGCGGAGGCGGGCGGGCGAACACCGTCGAGCCAGCCTTCGAGAGCGGTGAAGGCCGTCCGGAAGCAAGGGCCGATAGGTCGCAGTTTGTCTGGGAAGGCGTCATACAGACCGTCGACGTGGTTGCCGTCGACGATCCGGTAATAACGCTGGAGTCCGGCACGGCCCTGTCCGGCGATCATCCGCTGGTAGACGTCGGAATCGCGGGTGATCGGCAGGAGCGTGTCGAGGGTGCCGTGCAGGGTGATCAGCGGTTTGCCGATCCGGCCGGTCAGTGAGATCCGTTCGACCGCGCGGTGCACCGACGGCGGTCGAGTGGCGTAGTCGTAGTCGCTCCCGGTGAACGACGGGTCGAATTCGGCCTGGTAGATCCGCTGTGTCAGCCCCCAGTAGACGTCGTTGTGGTACTGCCACAGGAATTCCGAACCCGGCGCGAAACCGGCGTCGAGAATCCGCTGATGTGCCTGGGTGGAACCGGCGACGTAGGCGGGGTACGCCTTGATCGCGGGCGGCAGGAAGGTGAAGAGGTTCGGGCCGTCCTCGTGCCAGAGCGTGCCTTCCCAGTCGATGCCGCCGTCGTAGAGCCACGGCCGGTTCTCGAGCTGCCAGCGGACGAGATAGCCGCCGTTCGACATCCCGGCCGCGAGGGTGCGGTTCGGCAAGCGCCCGTAGCGGTGGGCGACGGCGGCTTTCGCGGCGATGGTCAGCTGTGTGACCCGCGAATTCCACTCGGCGAGCGCGTCGCCGGGCCGTCGTCCGTCGGTGTGGAAGTCCGCACCGGTGTTGCCCTTGTCGGTGGCGGCGAACGCGTAGCCGGCGGCGAGGACCTGGTCGCCGATCGCGCGGTCGTTCGCGTACTGCCGTCGCACGCCGGGGGAGCCCGAGACCACGAGACCGCCGTTCCAGCGATCGGGCAGCCGCAGCACGAACTGCGCGTCGTGGTTCCAGCCGTGCGCGGTGTTGGCCGTCGAGGTGTCCGGGAAATAGCCGTCGATCTGGATACCGGGAACGCCCTTGGGCGCGGGGAGGCCTGCCGAAGTCAGCCCGGCCCAGTCGGCCTGGACGGTGTGTCCGGTGGCCAGCGTGCCGGTGGTGGTCAGATCGTCCAAACAGGACAGTTGTTGTTTCGCCGCGCCGGGAACGCGCACGTTCCCGCAACCGCTCGCCGCCTGGGCGGGCGTGGCCAGGGCCAGCATCATCGCGAGGACCAGAATGAGCCGCATCGGCCGACGGTAAGCGTGGTTCTCGTGTGCCGGTACCCGGCGCGGCCACACAAAACGGACTGTCGCTGTGGTGGTCGTCCACGTGGGAACTCCGGCGGTGCCGGCTTTAGCCTGAGGCGATGCGAAAACTCCTCATCGGCGCGGTGGTTTCGGCATTGACCCTCTTCCTCTCTGCTCCGGCGCAGGCGGCGACGATCCGTCCGGTGACCGGGTTCGGGAGCAATCCCGGTGCGTTGCGGATGTTCGAATACGTTCCCGACGGGCTGCCGTCCGGACGTCCGGCGGTGGTCGTGCTGCACGGCTGCACCCAGGACGCCGCCGGCTACGCGAACGGCTCCGGCTGGGTCGGGCTCGCGGACAAGCTGCGGTTCAAGCTCGTTCTGCCGCAACAGGTTTCGGCGAACAATTTCAACAAGTGCTTCAACTGGTTCCAGGCGGGCGACATCAAACGCGGCTCCGGGGAAGCCGAGTCGATCGCGCAGATGGCGCGGTTCTCGGCCGGGAGCCGGACGTACGTCACCGGGCTGTCCGCGGGCGGCGCGATGACCTCGGTGATGCTGGCGGCGTATCCGGAACTGTTCTCGGGCGGCGGTGTCGTGGCGGGGCTGCCCTACGCCTGCGCGACCTCGATGATCGACGCGTACTCCTGTATGAATCCCGGCAAGGATCTGACCCCGAAACAGTGGGGCGACAAGGTGCGGGCCGCGGCTACGGGTTCGCGGTCGCCGGTCAGCGTCTGGCACGGGACGGCGGATTACACGGTCGCCCCGATGAACCTGCGCGAGCTTTCCGAGCAGTGGACCGACGTCGGCGCCGCTGTCGACACGCGTTCCGTCAACGGGATGGGGCACGGCCAGCCGATCGCGCCCGGGTCCGGTTGCGGGCAGGCCGGGCCGTATCTGCTCGACGTCGGCGTCTGCGCCGCGGCGGAACTCGCCGCGAAGTGGCGGCTAGGCGAGGACGGCGTCCAGTAGGCCCGGGAACCGCTTGTGGATGTCCTCGGTCCGTAGCTCGACCCAGCGGGTCCGGCCCTCGACGAACGTCGTCGTGAGGCCGGCCTCGCGCAAGACCTTCCAGTGATGGGAAAGCGTCGGCGCGCTGATCTCGACGTCGTACTCGGTGACGGCGCAGCTTCGCGGCGAAGGGTTGCTTCGCAGGGCGCGGATGAGCTCCAGGCGCACCGGGTCCGCCAGCGCGTGGAGCACCGGCACGATCTCGATCTCCTCGGTCGCCGGTTGCGGCAGCGTACTGCTCACTTCGCTCCAAACTATTTGACAGTCATCGAATAGTCCGGCCACTATACCTCCTATGACGATTCGACGATCATCTAATGATCGGCTCGCCTTGGGGGCTCTGCTGGTACTCGCCGTCGGGACGTTCACCGTCGGCACCGACGGGTTCGTCCTGAACGGGCTGCTGCCCACCATCGCCGCCGACCTGCGCGTTTCCGAAGCCGTCGCGGGCCAGCTGACCACGGTCTTCGCGGTGACCTACGCGATCTCTTCGCCGCTCATCGCGGCCTTCACCGGACGGCTGGACCGGCGCTGGGTGCTCGGCGCGGGGATGGTGCTGTTCACGATCGGCATGGCCGGTCAAGCGGTCGGCGAGTCCTTCGCCGTGGTCGCCGCCGCTCGCGTGCTGGCCGCCTTGGGCGCCGCCGCGTTCCAATCCAACGCCTACGTCCTCGCCGGGGCGCTGGCTTCCGATGAGCGGCGTGGCCGCGCGCTGGCCACGGTCTCCCTCGGGATGAGCGTGTCGATGGTGCTCGGCGTGCCGATCGGTGTGCTGGCGGGCACCTGGTTCGGCTGGCGCGCGGTGATGTGGGGGATCGGCGCGGTGGCGCTGGTCGTGATGCTGCTCGTGCCGCTGCTGCCCGGTCTTCGGATGTCGACGGTTTCTCTGCGCGACAGGCTCGCCGTCGTCGTCCGGCCGCCGATCGCGCGCGTGCTCGGCGTCAGCGTCCTCGGTACCGCCGCGGGCTTCGCGGCCTTCGTGTACCTGCCGGTGCTCGTGGCTCCGGTCGCGGCGGGCGCGATGATCTCGTGGCTGCTCGTCGGTTTCGGGATCGGGCAGATCGCGGGCAATTCCTTCGCGGGCCGGGCGACCGACTCGCTCGGCCCCGCGCGCGTCCGGTCGATCTCGCTCATCGGCACGGTCGCGACGCTGGCGCTGCTCGACGTCGCCGTGCTGAGCCTGCCCGGCGCGCTCGTCCTCGCGCTGGCTTCGGGCGTGTTCGGCGGGATGCTGATGGTGCCGCAGCAGCACCGGCTGTTCTCGCTGGCACCCGACGCGCCGACGGTCGCGTTGGGGCTCAACGGTTCCGCGATCTACGGCGGTGGGGCCCTCGGCGCCGCGCTGGGCGGCGTCGTCCTGTCGTCGGCGGGGGTCTGGTGGGTCGGTCCCGTTGCCGCCTTCGTCGCTGTGCTCGCCTTCGCGCTTTCGGTCCCTTCGCGGACGCGAGTGCCCCAGCCCGCCTGACTGGTCGGCTGAACTTGCCCGAACTATCCACAAGGGACAGTCCACGCTGAATTTGCTGCCCGATTGATCCAATATGTGCAGTTTCGGTCAGGGGTCGTGAGTGGCAAAGAGGGTTAGAACGATCATTACCACTCACGACCCCTGTGCAAAGCGGTCAAATCGGGCGCGCGGCTGGCATATGACGTCCTTTGTGGACGCTTGGGGCGCGAAAAGTGATAGCAAGGGACCTTTGCTATCGCCTCTCTTAACGTTGAGATAAGCGATAGCAAAGGTCCCTTGCTCTCTTCCCGCAGGTCAGGGGCTACTTCGCGGGCAGCCGGGCCGACCAGCGCTCCTCGATACGCGCGAAGCGCCACACGAGGAGCGCGAAGAGCCAAGTAAGCACGAAGAGCGCTACGACCGCGTAGCCGACGTAGTCCAGGCTCAGCGACCCGATCGCCGCGAGCGGTCCGGTCGTGATGCCGAATCGCTCGGTGACGATCGAGATCACCTCGATCGTCCCGATGAGCAGCGCGACCGCGACGGAAAGCGCCGTCACCGTCAGGTTGTAGTAGATCTTCCGCACCGGCTTCGCGAAGGCCCAGCCATACGCGTAGTTCATGAAACAGCCGTCGGCGGTGTCGAAGAGCGTCATCCCCGCGGCGAACAGGATCGGCAGCACCAGGATCGCGTACCAGGGCAGCGAGAACGCGGCCGCGCCGCCGGCTAGCACCAGGAGGCTGATCTCGGTCGCGGTGTCGAAGCCGAGGCCGAACAGCACGCCGATCGGGTAGATGTGCCAAGGCTTCCGCACCGCCTTGGTGGCGCCGCGCAGCAGGCGGTTCATGAAGCCGCGGTTGTCGAGTTGCCGTTCCAGCGCCGCTTCGTCGAACTCGCCCCGCCGCATGCGCCGGAACACCTTGACGATGCCCACCAGCACCACGAGGTTCATGATCCCGATGAGGTACAGGAACACCGCCGAAACGGACGTCCCGATCAGTCCGGTCGCTTCGTGCAACGCCGACGTGTCGTCCTCGACGGCGCCGGCGAGCGCGCGGACGCCGAGCGACAACAGCAGGCACAGCAGGAAGACGATCGTCGAATGGCCGAGGGAGAACCAGAACCCGACCGAGAGCGGCCGCTGCCCCTCGGCCATCAGCTTGCGGGTGGTGTTGTCGATCGCGGCGATGTGGTCCGCGTCGAACGCGTGCCGCATCCCGAGCACGAACGCCGTGACGCCGAGACCGACCCCGAACACGCCCGTGGCGCCGAGCTCGTACTGGCGCGGCGCCACGAAAAGCGTCAGGACCCCCCAGCCCACGACATTGAGGAACAGGATGAATCCGGCCATCCCGGCGACGGACACCCGTTCGCGTCGCGTGAGCGCGAGGCGTCGGGATGAACGGGGTTGCCCGCCGGTGCTCGTCTGATCTTTCAGCTCGCGCGCACCCTCAGTGAGTCGAGAGCCTTCCGTACATGGCCTTTGTTGGCCGTCAGCGCCTTCGCCGCGTTCGCGACGTCCTCGCCGGACAGCAGGTGCACCAGCGCCACCTTGAGGTCGCCGTCGGTCTCGGTGAGCGCGTCGGAGCAGTCCGCCATGCTCATCCCGGTGGCCTCGCGCAGGATCCGGATGGTCCGTCCGCGCAGCTTCGCGTTGGTCGCGCGCATGCTGACCATCAGGTTCGAGTACGTGTGGCCGAGCTTGATCATCGTCGCCGTGGAGAACGCGGTGAGGATGATCTTCTGCGCCGTGCCCGCCTTCATCCGCGTCGACCCGGCGATCGCCTCCGGGCCGGTGTCCACCGCGATGAGGACGTCGACACCGGGCGGCGTCACCGCGGCCGGATTGCCCGAGACCAGCGCGGTCCGGGCACCGCGACGGCTGGCCGCGGCCAGCGCGCCGAGCACGTAGGGCGTCCGGCCGGAAGCCGTCAGCCCGAGCACGAAGTCGCCGGGCGCGACCGTGTCCGCCACTTCGGCGGCCCCGGCCTTCGCGTTGTCCTCGGCGTCTTCGACGGCTTGACGCAGAGCGCGCGCGCCGCCCGCGTGATGCGCGATGAACCAGTCGGAGGGCACGTTGAACGTCGGAACGAGTTCCGCCGCGTCCAACGTCGCCAGCCTGCCGGAGGTACCGGCGCCGAAGTAGTGCACGCGGTGGCCCGACCGCAGCGCCTCCACGGCGAAGTCGACCGCCCGGGCCACCTGCGGCAGGACCGCGGCGACGGCTTCGGGGACCCGGCGGTCCTCGGCGTTGATCGCGCCGAGGATGCCCATGGTCGACATCAGATCGATGTCGGTCGTCCGCGGATTTCGCTGTTCGGTTGGCGAATCGACGTGCACCACCTGGCGTGGGACGGTCATCATGCGCCTCACTTTTTCGCTCATTTGCCGGTTTCCCGCGGCCGCCGCCTGCCGTCGGGCCGTACGCCCAGCCGGTGCGAGCCAACCGCGTCCCTGGTCGCGTCGAGTGCGTTGACCGACGCGTCCATGTGCCGCTGCGCGACACCGATGAACAGGCAGTCGATGACGGTCAGCTGCGCGATGCGACTGGCGGTCGCACCGGAACGGAACGTCGTCTCCCGCGCGGCCGTGGTCAGCACGTGGTCGGCGACCTCGGTGATCGGCGAACGCGGGAAGTTCGTCACGGCGACGGTGATCGCGCCGTGCTCGCGGGCCACCCGCAGCGCCTCGACGGTGTCCGTGGTCGCGCCCGTGTGGGAGATGCCGATCGCGACGTCTCCGGGGCTCAGCACGGCGGCCGAGGTCAGCATGATGTGCGTGTCCGACCAGGCGAAGCTCACCCGCCCGATGCGGTGCAGCTTCTGCTGGAGGTCCGCGGCCACGAACGCGCTCGCGCCCACGCCGTAGACGTCCACGCGGCCCGCGCCGGCCACGATGTCGATCACGCGCTGTAGCGAGGGGACGTCGAGCTGGTCGGCGGTCTCCTCCACGGCACGGGCGTCCGCGAAGCTGACCTTGCCGATGACCGCGGCCAGGTCGTCCTCCGGCCCGATCTCGCCACCGAGGTTGCGGCTCGACCGCGCCTCGGAACGAGCGGTGTCGGCCGCCAGAGCGATCCTGAGCTGCGGATATCCGCCGACGCCGACCGCCTTGCAGAACCGCGTGACGGTGGTTTCGCTGGTGTTGGCCGCGAGTGCGACCTCGGTGATGCTGCGCCGTGCGACCTGCGCGGGGTCGTCGAGGACGACCTTCGCGACGCGCTGCTCGGCCCGGGCGAGCCCGGGCAGGAGGGAGCGAATCCGGACCAGCGGGCTCGCGTCAGCGTCCCGTGTCGGCTGCGCCGGCACGGCCTCGGACGGTGCGGCCGCGATTACGGAATCGGTATCGCCCACCGTGGGAAAGTTACTAACCGTTGGCATCTGCGACAAGGCTACCCACACCCTTCGGGAAGATCGCAACCTATCCGTGTCTGCGGATTCGATTTGCGATTAATCGTTGACCAGAAAGTCGCTAACCAGGTCGAGGCCGTTAACGAGGTCGAGCTAACGACTTGGCAACTTAGTGTCGCGATGCAAGGGGCTGTGTCCCGGTCAACGGGGCAGTTCGGTCACCGTATTGAAGGCGCCCGGTTACCTAGGGCTCAACTTCCAGCCGGTAGCTACAAAAGTAGGGGGATTATGCTCACTGTCCAGCAGTGTGCGGCCCCGTTCAGTGACTTTCACACTGTCCAAGGAAATTCCGCGTCCCGTGTAACGGGCATCGGTCGTGTAACGCCAGCGCAGGGTGATTTGTGAGCTTTGTGACACCTCGGCGGCGGCCTTCCACCAAGCCCGGTGGCCGTGCCCGCCGAGGCCGGTCTGGTCCCCCGCGGGAGCTCCCGGGCCGCTTGCACGCACAGTAATCGATTTCCAGGTGACGCCACCGTCGGTACTTATTTCCAGGAAAAGCGAATCGGAGGGTCCCTCGGTGTCCACGAAGGTGTCAAAGGAGACCCTCACAGGGCCACGGCGGATCTGTAAGGGCGGCGTCGTGAGCGTGGCCGTGGAGACGTCCCCGGCGCCGCTGAACCACGCGTCGCGCCCGTGCGCCGGACGGACGGCCATCGCCTTCGCGAGCGAGCTCGCCCATGTCTCCCTGGCGAGGTTGATCGAGCCCCAGTTCCGCGTCGGATGCACGCGGTTGGTGAGCAGGATCGCGAACGACCGCGACAGCGGGTCGATCACCATCGAGGTCCCGGTGAACCCGGTGTGGCCGGCGGTCGAGGGCGCCGACAGCGCGCCCATGTACCAGGGCTGGTCGAGTTCGAAACCGAGTCCGTGGGCGTCGTCGGGGAACTTGTGGTTGTAGTTCGTCAGCATCGCCCGCACGGTCTCCGGGCGCAGGATCCGGTGACCGCGGTACGCGCCGCCGTTGAGGATCGTCTGCGCCAGTACGGCCATGTCCGAGGCGGTGGAGAACACGCCCGCGTGCCCGGCGACACCGCCGAGCGACCAGGCGTTCTCGTCGTGGACCTCGCCGCGGACGAGGCCTCGCGGCGGCTTCACGGCGTACTCGGTCGCCGCGACCCTGGCGAGTTTCGAGGCCGGCGGGTTGTAGCCGGTGTCGGCCATGCCGAGCGGGCCGGCGACACGGTCCTGGACGACCTTGTCCAGCGGC
Organism: Amycolatopsis thailandensis; assembly: GCF_042723255.1. Taxonomy (NCBI): domain Bacteria; kingdom Bacillati; phylum Actinomycetota; class Actinomycetes; order Pseudonocardiales; family Pseudonocardiaceae; genus Amycolatopsis; species Amycolatopsis thailandensis. The sequence continues at coordinate 33,234 of NZ_JBHXJK010000053.1, read as the reverse complement.
GCCCCGGCCAGTTTCTCGACCAGGAAGCCGAGCGTGAGCAGGTTGAGGTCGGAGTAGAGGTACGTGCTGCCCGGCGGGTTCTTCAACGGGCTGTCGAGGACGGCCTTCCGGCGCGACGGGATGTCCGGGTAGCCCTCCCACAGTGAAGGGACCGGTGTCGCGGCGAAACCCGAGACGTGGGTGAGCAGCTGCTGGACGGTGACGGACTCCTTGCCGTTCACCCCGAACTCCGGCAGGTACCGCGCCACCGGCGCCGAGATCTCCAGCGCGCCCGACTCGGCCAGCTGCATCACCGCGATGGAGGTGAACAGCTTCGAGATCGAGGCCATGTCGAAGATGGTGTCCGCGCGCATCGGCACCTGCTGCTCCGGCGGCAGTTCGGTGCCGTTCGCGTCGGCGTAGCGGACGGCGCCGCCGACGGCCTGGCGCTCGACGACCACGCCGTCGTGCGCGAGCAGGCCGACAGCTCCGGAGAAGTGCGGATGCCCGGTCGCGTCCGGCTTCGTCCAGCTTTCGACGAACCGTTCGGCCGCCTTGATCGGCTCCGGATCGAGACCGACGTCGGAGGGCGCGCCGTCACGCAGGACGGTGGACGCGGGCGCGAAGTCCACGCGCGGCCTGTCGAACCGCCCGGCCGCGCGATCTGCCTGTTCTCCGGTACCCGGAATCGCCTGTGCTCCCGCCGTCGACATCATGGTCGCCGCGACCAGCACGGAAACAGCCGCGATCAGGATCTTCCTAGCACGCAAGGTTGTTCCCCTCAGCGATATCAGCGATAGATGAGATGGCGGCGGCGTTTCCGGTCGAACTCGGCCAGTTCGGCCTGCCAGGACCCGACGATCTCGTCCACCCCGGCGCCCTTGTCGATCATCGTGCGCAGCCTGTCGGAGCCGGAGAGCTTGTCGAGGAAGTTGTCGGGCCGCCACTTGAACTTGTCCGGGTGCACCTGTTTCGCGGTGACGAACATGGTGACCGCGGTGCGGATGGCGTCGAACGACCGCGCGTCGGTGATCGTCACCTGCACGCCGCCGCAGGGCTCGTTGACGAACTTGCCGAACGTCGGCGCGAAGTACGTCTCGCGGAACTTCACGCCGGGAAGCCACAGTTCGCCGAGCTTCTCGCGCCAGCGCCAATCGAGACCCGGCGCGCCGATGATCTCGAACGGCCTGGTGGTGCCGCGGCCTTCGGAGAACACGGTGCCCTCGAACATCCCCGTGCCGGGATAGACGAGCGCGGTGTCCGGCGTCGGCATGTTCGGGCTCGGCGGCACCCAGGCCAGCCCGGTGCGGTCGAAGAGCTGATCACGTCGCCAGTCGCGCACCTCGACGATTTCGAGCTTGCCCGGCGTGACGCCCTCGGCCGGCAGGAACTCGGCCGCGAAGAACCGCGCGAGTTCGCCGACGGTCATGCCGTGCTGCTGCACGATCGGCTTCCGGCCCACACCAGAGGCGTACGCCGGGTTCAGCATCGGCCCGGCGGCCTTGCCGCCGAGCGGGTTCGGCCGGTCCAGCACGACGACCGCCGCGCCGGCCTTCGCCGCCGCGACCATCGCCGTGTACAGCGACCAGATGTAGGTGTAGAACCGCGCGCCGACGTCGGCGATGTCGAAGACGATGGTGTCGATGCCCGCCTTCGTGAACATCCCGGCGAGCTTCGTCGCGTCGGCGCCGTACGCGTCGTACACCGGCACGCCGGTGCGCGGGTCGGTGTAGTCGCCTTCGGAGCCGCCCGCCTGCGCGCTGCCGCGGAAGCCGTGTTCCGGCCCGAACGCGGCGAGCGGCCGGACCCCGGCGGCGACCATCGAGTCGACGATGTGGTCGCCGCTCGCCAGGACCCCGGTCGGGTTCGAGAGCACGCCGAGCTTGCGCCCGGCCAGCGCCGCCCAGCCACGGGCGGCGAGCACGTCCGCCCCGGTGCGGGTGAGCGGGGGACCTTTGCTCTCGCTTTCCGGCTGGGCCCCCGCGACCGAGGACCCGGCCGTCAGCGCGGGGACCGCGAGCGCGCCGGTGGCGAGGAAGTGGCGGCGGTTGAGGTTCACCAGGTCAGCCCATGGCCGAACGGGTACTTCACCGTGCCCACGTCCTTGCCGGCGGGGATGTCCACCGGCAGCTTGCCCTGCGGCTTCACCTTCCCGAGGATCACCTTCGCCAGCGCCTCGAGCGACGGCGTGATGTAGCCGTACGTCGCGAGCCAGGTCTTGACCGGGTTCTCGTAGCCGGCGTCGTAGGGGATCTGGGCGGCGACCGCGACCACGGGCTTCCCGGTGTCGGCCAGCGCCTGCAACAGCTTGCCCTGCAACGGATACGTACCGACGTTGTTGGTCAGCACCACGACCAGGTCGACGTTCTTCGCCGCCGCGACCGCCTGCGTGATCTGCGCGTCTGTCGGGGTCTGGCCGGTCTGGAGCGCGGTCGCCTGCGTTCCGTGCGCGGTGAGCTTCGAGGCCAGCGCGGTCGTCGTGCTCACGCCCCAGCCGGTCACGAGGGTCTTCGCGGGCTGCTGCGCGAGCGGCAGGACCCCGCCGTCGTTGCGGATCGCGGTGACCGACCGGTCGGCGATGCCTTGCGCGGTCGCGAGGTTGGCCGGGACGCCGACCTTCGACATCACCTTGGCCGGGTCGACGAACGGCGAGGTCAGGATGCCCCGGTTCAGTTTGAGCTTGAGCACCCGCAGGACGCTCTCGTCGATCCGCTTCTCGGTCAGCTCGCCCTTGCGGACCGCGTCGAGCACCGAGTTGATCGCCAGGTCGAGGTTCACCGGCATGAGCAGCTGGTCGATGCCCGCCTTGAGCGCCAGCACCGGGATCTCCGCGTCGGTGTGCAGCTCGCGCACCGCGTCCATGGAGAGCGAGTCGGTGACGACGACACCGCGGTAGCCCAGCTCGCCACGCAGTTTTCCGGTGAGGATCGGCTTCGACAACGTGGCGGGCTCGCCCGACGGGTCGAGGCTGGGGAACTGGATGTGCGCGCTCATGATCGAGTCGATGCCCGCGCCGATGGCGGCCTTGAACGGCGGGACGTCGGTCTCGCGCCAGCTGGCCTCGCTCCGGTCGATCCGGGGCAGTTCGAGGTGACTGTCCGTGGCCGCGTCGCCGTGGCCGGGGAAGTGCTTCGCGGCGGCGGACACCGTCTCCGAACGCCGTCCGGAGTCCTGGAAGCCCTTGACCTGGGCGCCGACGAACTGGCTCGCCAAATCCGGGCGGCCGGAGAAGGACCGGACGCCGATCACCGGGTTCGCCGGGTTCGAGTTCACGTCTGCGTCGGGGGCGAAGTCCTGATTGATGCCGACCGCGCGCAGTTCGTGCCCGAGGATCCGGGCTGCCTCCTGCGCGGCCTTGGTGTCACGGCCCGCCGAGATCGCCATCGCGTTCGGCAGCTCGGTGGCGGGGGAACCCATGCGGGTGACCGTGCCGCCCTCCTGGTCGGTCGCGATCTGCAACGGGATGTGGGCGCCGCTGCGGATCGCGGCCCGCTGGAGCCCGTTCGACAGCTTGGCGACCTGGACCGGGTCGTCGAAGTTGTCGCGGCTGTCGTTGTTGAAATAGATGACGCCGCCCAAGTGGTACTTCTCGACCACCTGCGCGGGGGTGTCCACCCCGAAATCGGCCTTGTTCTTTGCGTTGACCTCGTCGGCGGACTTGCCGTTCACCCACGTGACGAACAGCTGGCCGACCTTCTGCTCCAGGGTGAGACCGCGCAGCGTCCGCTGGGCCTCCGCGTCCGCGCTCATCGGCTGCGCGGAGGCCGGGACGGCCACTGCGGTTCCAGCGGCAAGGGTGAGCAGACCCGCGAGGGGCACGGCGAGCGCATGGATCCTCCGATGACGGGCGTGCGCGATTCGGGTCGTCACCTCAAGCCTCCCAGATTCGTGCCTGACTCTCAGGTGGAAAGAAGTCCACCTGGAAGCACTGATATCCGGAAGCTACCCACGAGCACTTTGCTTGTCCATCGGCCAGGCGCACGAACGGTCCGTTCATACACAAAGGGACGCGAAGGGGCCTGTCACGCTTGAAAACAGGGACAAAACACTGGCGGCGCCCCTCGGCCAAATCCGGCGGGCGCCGCCAGTCAGTGCGGACCACTCGGGCGACCAAGCGTGCAACTCTGGTCGTACCTTCATGGACTCGGCGTCCGGCGTCCCGGTACGCAGTCCCTAGACGACGAGCCTCCCGCGGCGCGCTGCGCGTGGGTACCCGGTGTCCGCACACGGAGATTCGCCGGGGTGGAACAGGCTTCTCTTCTACCTGTTCCCTGGCCGACCGAACGTCCGCACCTACTTTCTACGCCGTGAGCCGGGTCACTTCAAGTGCGCAGACGGGTGCACCGGTACAGAGGCTCGATCTAGTGACACGGGCACGCTGGGCGACGGACAATTCGCGGTCCTGTCTGCGGAAACCGGCTCCGTACCGCCGTCCGGGTACGCGTTCAGCGGGTGCGTTTGCGCCGGCTGTAGCCGTACCAGGTGGCCCCCGCGGCGACGGCGCCGAGCGCGACCAGGCCCGCCGACCGGGCCGGGATCCGGGTCCGCAGGGACATCGGATGCTCGAAGGCGAGGATCTCCCAGCCCTGTTCGGTCGCGTGCTTGCGCAGGACGCGGTCGGGGTTGACCGCGTGCGGCCGTCCGACGACCTCGAGGAGCGGGATGTCGGTGCTCGAGTCGGTGTACGCGTGGCACTGGGTGAGGTCGTAGCCGTACGTGGCCGCGAGTTCCTTGGCGGCGACGGCCTTGTTCTCGCCGTAGCAATAGAAATCGACTTCGCCCGAGTAGCGGCCGTCCACGATCTGCATCCGGGTGGCCACGCTGCGCGTCGCGCCGAGCATTTCGGCGACCGGGGCGACGACCTCCTCGCCGGTCGCCGACAGCACCACGACGTCGTGACCGTCCGCGCGGTGGGCGGAGATCAGTTCCGCCGCTTCCGCGTAGACGAGCGGGTCGACGACGTCGTGCAGCGTTTCGCGGACGATCGCGGACACCTGCGCGACGTCCCATCCGGTGCACAGCGCGGAAACCTCGGCGCGCATCCGCTCGGTTTTCGCCGCGTCCGCGCCCGCCAGGGAGAACACGAGCTGTGCGTACGCGCTGCGAAGCGCGGCTCGTCGGTTGATCAGGCCTTCGCGCAGAAGAGGTTTGCTGAAGGCCAACGCGCTCGATGACGCGATGATCGTCTTGTCGAGATCGAAGAACGCCGCGACCGGGCTCGGTGTCGTGCTGGGTTGGGCCACCCGTCAAGGATAGGAGAGCCGCACCGGCACGCGCCCGTTGGTCGACCACGATCGGGATACGACGGTGGAAAATCCACGACCGCGCGGCCGCTCTGGCGCGTCGTGCCGTTATCGAATTGTGGGTACGATCCTCGCCCGCAACAGGCAGGTATCGGAGTTACAGTGAGATTGTCCGGTGTCGAACCGGACCCAGGTTCAGTCCGACCCCCCGGGGCTGAACCCCAGGCGGCCCTCGTCCCTCCCCCCTGGCGAGGGCCGCCTCCTGTTATTTCCCCTCCTGTCAGTGGTTCAGACCTCATCGGTCTCGGAAACCGGGCCAGGGCAACGACGAATCGGCCGACGTTCGTAAACCTTCTTTTCTCTCAACGCTTTCAGGGCATCGCGCGGGCCGGAAACAGGGCGCGAGTGTTCGGTGCGGAAAAGCCGGGAAGTATGCCGGAAAGCGCCGACGAAAACGTCGGGGAAGCCGGTTTTCCGGGACGAGTTGTCCACAACACCCCGGTTGTCCACAGGTGGGGCGGAATGGCGTTGTGCGCGGACGGGTCCGGCGCGACCGTGGAAGCACAGCCCGAGTCCGACCGAATCCCGGGGGAGCCATGACCGAACAACATCCGCTCGTCGTCGCCGGAGACGACATCCTGCTCGACGAGATCCTGCGCGTGGCGGCGGCCGCGGGCTGCGAGGTGGAACGCGCACCCGATCTGGACGCCGCTCGCGGGAGATGGGCCCGCGCGCCGCTCGTGGTACTCGACGAAGAAGCCGCGAGCGCGCCGAACCGCCTGCTGCGGCGGAACAAGGTCCTGCTCGTCTGCAAGGGCGCGCCGACGCCGGTGACGTGGGAGCGCGCGTTCAACACCGGCTCGGAGAAGGTCCTTTCCCTGCCGGACGAGGAAGGCGATCTCATCGGCGAGTTCGCCGACGTCGTCGACGGGCCCGCGCGTGACGACGGCGTCGTCATCGGGGTCGTCGGCGGTAGCGGCGGCGCCGGGGCCTCGGTACTGGCGGCCGCCGTCGCGTACCGGGCGGAGAAATCCGGGGGCGGCGGGCTGCTCGTCGACTGCGATCCGCTCGGCGGCGGTGTCGACGTCCTCCTCGCCGCGGAACGCGATCGCGGGCCGCGCTGGCCGGAACTCGACCTCGGCGGCCGGGTGACCATGACGGCGTTGAGCGAGGCCCTGCCGCGGAAGAAATACGCGTCAGGCTCACTGTCCTTTGTGTCCTACGGGCGGGAAGGGCACGGTCCCGGGCCGGACGCGATCGAAGGCGTGCTGTGCGCCGGTCGCCGCGCGGGGCGGACGGTCGTCTGCGATCTGCCGAGGTATTTCGGGGTGGAAACGTCCACCGCGATCGGGCTCGCCGATCTGATCGTGGTCGTCGTCCCCGCGGAACTCCGCGCCTGCGCGGCGGCGAAACAGGTCCTCGCCAGGCTCGAACCCCACGGGACCCGGGTCGGTGTCGCGGTCCGCGGGCCGTCGCCCTCGGGGCTGATCCCGAAAGAGATCGCCGACGCCGTCGGTGCCCCGCTCATCACGTCGATGGGCCGCGAACGGTCGTTGCCGGTGGCCGTCGACCGCGGTGAGTTCGTGCCGCGACACCGCGGGCATCTGGCCGTGGCCGCCGCCGAGGTCCTCGCCGCCGCGCGCGGAAACCTGGCCGGTGCCTCGCGATGACCGAGGAACTGGTCGAGCGGGTCCGGCGGCGGCTGGCCGCGTCGGGTGCCCCGGCGGATCCGGTGAGCGTGGCGCGGGCGGTCCGCGCCGAAGCCGGTGGCGCGCTCGGTCAGGAGGCGGTCCTCGGCGCGGTCCGGCTGGCCCGTGACGAGTTCGTCGGCGCCGGTCCGCTCGCGCCGCTTCTCGGGAGACCCGGCGTCACCGACGTTCTCGTCACCTCGCCGGACGAGGTCTGGATCGACGCCGGGACAGGCCCTGAGAAGACAGAGGTCCGTTTCGTCGACGAGGAGTCCGTTCGCAGGCTGGCCCAGCGGCTCGCCCTCGCCGGCGGCAGGCGGCTGGACGACGCGCAACCGTTCGCCGACTGCTGGCTGCCGGGCGTGGGACCGCGAGGCCGGATCCGGATGCACGCGGTCCTCCCGCCGCTCGCGCCCGCCGGGACCGCTCTCTCGCTCCGGGTCCTCCGGCCCGCCACCCACGATCTCGCCGAACTCCGGCTTCGCGGGGTTTTCGGGACCAGCGGCGCGGAGCTGCTCGATTCGGTCATCCGGCGCCGGCTCACGTTCCTGGTGTCCGGCGGTACCGGGACGGGCAAGACGACGTTGCTGTCCGCGCTGCTCGGCGCGGTGCCCCCGGGCGAACGCATCGTCTGTGTCGAGGACGCGGGCGAACTGAGACCGGACCATCCGCAGTTCGTCAGCCTGATCGCCCGTCCGGCCAACGTCGAGGGCGCGGGCGAGATCGGGCTCGGCGAACTGGTGCGGCAGGCGTTGCGCATGCGCCCGGACAGGCTGGTCGTCGGCGAAGTGCGCGGCGGGGAGGTCATCGCCTTGCTCAACGCCATGAACACCGGGCACGACGGCGGAGCCTGCACCGTGCACGCCAACTCGTCGGCGGAGGTCCCGGCGCGGATGGAGGCGCTGGCCGCGCTCGGCGGGCTCAAACGGGACGCGCTGCACAGCCAGCTGACGGCGGCGGTGCGGGTGGTCCTGCACATGTGCCGCTCGTCGAGCGGGATCCGGCGGCTGGAGGAGGTCGGCGTCGTCCGCTCGTTCCGAGGCGAGGCCAAGGTCGTCCCGGTCTGGAGCAAGGGGCACTGGATCGGCGACGAGACACCCTTCGAGGAGATGGCGGCATGAACCCCTGGTTCCTGCTCTCCTGCGGCGCGGGACTGGCCTGCTGGCCGAGGACGGCGGTGCGTGTCCCGGTCACCTGGCGGCTGCCTCAGGTCGCTCGCACGGCCTGGTGGCCGTTGCCCGCGTTGCTCGTCTCGCCGTTCCTCGGGATCGGCTGGGCCTTGGCGACGCTGGTGCTCACCTTGACCGTCCGCCAGGAGTACCGGTGGCGGGCGCGGGAGAAAGCGGCGCTGGCGGAAGCCGAACTCACCGCGGCGATCCTGCGCACGATGATCGGCGAGCTCCGGGCGGGCGCCCATCCGGTGGCGGCGGCCGAGGCCGTGGCGGAAGCGGTGCCCGCCGCGGCCGGACGGCTGCGCGGCCTCGTCGCGGCCGCCAGACTCGGCGGCGGAGCACGCGATCCGGACGCGCCACCGGCGCTGACGAACGCGTGGGAGCTCGCGAGCCGGTTCGGGCTTCCGATGGCCGACGTGCTCGACGCCGCGCGGCGGGAAACCGAGGCCGAGGTCGGCTTCCGGCGTCGTCTGAAGGCGAAGATGGCCGGTCCTCGGGCGAGCGCCGCCGTGCTCGCCGTTCTCCCCCTGGTGTGCCTGCTGCTCGGCGAAGCGATGGGGGCGGGCCCGTTCGGCGTCCTCACCGGGACCGGTGCCGGTCAGCTGCTGCTCGTCCTGGGCAGCGGACTGATCTGGGCGGGAACGGCCTGGTGCCGGGCACTCACCGGGCGGGTGGCCCCGTGCTGACCGGAGTGGCGTTGATCCTGCTGGGCGGTGCCGTCTTCTGCTGGCCCCGCCTCGGACCTGGAGCTACCGCGCGGCCAGGCCGTCTCCTCGCCTGGCTTCGGGGGCGGGCGGCCCGGGACCGCCGGGTCGGCGGTGTCTCCGAACTGCTCCGGTCGGCCGTCACCCTCGACCTTCTGTCCGCCTGCCTGGCGGGCGGGCTGCCGGTCCCTGTCGCGCTCGAAGCGGTCGTCCCGGCGGCGTCACCGAAGACCGCGGTGGCACTGCGTTCCGTGTCCTCGCATCTCGCCGTCGGAGTCGGGCCCGCCGAAGCCTGGGCGCCGGTGCGGGACCGGCCCGGTCTGGCCGAACTGTCCGTCGCCGCCGTCCGAACGGCGAGGGCGGGCACCGCGCTCGCCGAACACGCGAAAGACCTCGCGCGAAGACTGCGCGAGTCGCTCTCCGCCGAAGCCGAGGAACGCGCGGAACGGGCCGGAGTGCTGCTGGCGGCACCGATCGGCCTCTGCTTCCTCCCCGCTTTCCTCTGCCTCGGTGTCCTGCCCGTCGTGCTCGGCCTGGCCGGTCGTCTCGACGGCGTCCTCTGAAACGAAAGGCGATCTCCCATGCGCAAGTTCCCCACCTTCCGTGGAGACGACGGAACAGCGACCGTCGAGTACGCCATCGCCATCGTGGCCGCCGCCGCGCTGGCCGTCGTTCTCTATCTGATCGTCACCAGCGACGCCGTCGCCGCCGGGCTCACCGCGCTCGTCGAGCGGGCCTTGTCGGTGAAGTTCTGATGCCACGCGACGACAGCGGCTCCGTCACGGTGGAGGCCGCGCTCGGCATCGGCGCGCTGACTTTCGTCGCGGCCTTGCTGTTCGCCGGGATCGGGGTCGCCGCCGACCAGGTCCGCTGCACCGACGCGGCCCGCGAGGCGGCCAGGCTCCTCGCCCGGGGCCAGCCCGCCCGGGCCGAACAGGCGGTGCGGGAGATCGCGCCGGCCGGCGCACGGCTGGACGTCGTCCGGGAAGGCGACACCATCACCGCCGGTGTCGAGGCCGAACCGGTGGCCGGACTGCTGCCGGGCATCCGCCTGCGTTCCCGCGCCTTCGCGGTGGCCGAGCCGTGAGCGGCGACGATCGCGGCGTCGCGACCGCGTGGACGGCCTCGATCGTCGCCGCCCTGATCTGCACGGCGGCGTTCGTCTTCTGGCTCGGCGCGGCCGTCGCGAGCAGGCACCGCGCAGAGGCAGCCGCCGATCTGGCGGCGCTCGCCGCGGCTTCGCGCGCGGCGGACGGGCCCGGCGCGGCCTGCGAACGGGCGCGGCAGGTCACCGTCCGGATGTCCGTCACCCTGCTGACCTGCCGGTGGGAGCGAGGCGACGCCCTGGTCGAGGTGCGGTCGGAGTCGCCGGGACGGTGGGCGGCCATCGGGCAGGCGGAGGCACGGGCCAGGGCGGGTCCGGTCGACAGGCCACCGTGACGGGCGTCGCACGGTGAACGGTCGCCCAGCGGTGACCAGCGGGTAGTACGGGCGAGTAACCGCCGGGCGCGAGCAGCGGTCGTTGAGGCGCGGCGAGCGGTCGAAGTCATGATCAGCGCTCCGCCGAACGGTCGTGCACCGCAGGTCGTGAGCACGATCACAGCGACAAGGACGCCCAGCTCGGCTGCGACGAACGGCCTCGAACCGGTCGGGCACGCCCGTTAATCGGACGTCCGGCCTTCAGTCCGTCCTGTCGGACTACCGCGCGTTCATCGCTAAGTAACGGCCGGTTGTCGCGTGAGGTCTTCTCCCGATGTGCAACTTGCCGTTTATTGAGATGTGCGCCACCTCGAGAAGGTCGCCGGGTGGCCGCGCAGGACTTACACAGGACAGAGTTGACCTGAGGCAGGGACAGTAATGTTGGACGCGAATTGGCCGGACAGCTGGCGGGGCGCCTTCCGCATCGAGATGCGGGCGGAGGCGATCGGCCTCGCGTGGCGTGGCTGGCCGGTGCTCCCCGGTGCGGAGCCCGCCGCGCTCACCGCTGAAGGTGACGACCTCACCTGGCGGCGTCCCGTCCCGGCCAAGGACAACTGGCGTGAGCTGACCGAGGCCCACCCGCACGACGTCGCCACCTGGTTCGGCGACGAGACGCACAGCCTGCTCGTGGCCACCGGCACCGTGCTGGACGCCATCGAGGTCGACGACGAGCTCGGCAAGGCCGCCGCCCGTCTGCTGCGCGCCTCCGGCCACCCGGCCCCGATCGTCGCGATGCCGAACGGCCGCTGGCTGTTCCTGACCACCGTCGCCACGAGCATCCCCCGCGAGCTGGAAGACCAGGCCTCGATCCAGTGGCACGGCGCGAACGGCTACATCCCGCTGCCCCCGTCGCCGTTCCAGCACGGTGTCGTGCACTGGCGGGTCAAGCCCGAGGTCTGGGGCTGGCAGCTCCCCGAGGCCGCCGAAGTGCACGACGTGCTCGTCCGTGCGCTGGCCGGTGACCAGGCCGCCGCCCCCGTGGCGAGCCTGACCACCGCCGCCTGATCTACCCACGAGCCCAACCCACAATTTCAAAGCTCCGAGTGGCCTGACCGGGACCCGTGTTGACGCAACGCCCCGAGCACGGTGTCCAGAACGGCCACTGCCCCCGCCTTGTCCAGCGGATCGTTGCCGTTCCCGCACTTCGGCGACTGGACGCAGGACGGGCAGCCGGCCGGGCATTCGCAGGAAACGATCGCCTCCCGCGTTGCGGCCAGCCAAGGGACAATTGCGGCAAACCCGCGATCGGCGAATCCCGCACCCCCGGGATGGCCATCGTGCACGAACACCGTCGCCTCCCCGGTGTCCTCGTGCCACGCGGTAGACACCCCGCCAATGTCCCAGCGGTCGCAAGTAGCGAACAGCGGTAGCAGGCCGATCGCCGCGTGCTCGGCGGCATGCAGGGCACCGGGGACGCGCGCCGGATCCAACTCGGCGCTCGTCCCCGGTGCTCCGCCAAGATCCTCGGTCCCCACCCTGGAGCCTCCGGTCCCCACCGGCTCCAGAGCTTCGGTCCCCGCCCGATGGCCCCCGGTCCCCGCCATGCCATCGGAAGACAGGCCATCGGAAGAGCCGAGCAGCTCCGCCGAGATCGTGTACCAGACGGCGCGGGTGTGCAGACTCTGCTCCGGCAGATCGAGCGGAGTCTGGTCCAGCACTTCACCGGAAGGCCGTCTCCGCAAGTAGCCGACCACTTGCGAACTCACCGACACCTCGCCGAGGTTCACCGTGATCCCGCCGTGCACCTGAGTCTCTTCGGTGCGCAGCACGCTGATGTCGACGATCTCGCGCGGTGACGTGGTCCAGTCCGGATCCTCCGCGTGCACCAGGGCGAGCCCGGTCTCCAGATCGAGTTCGTCGACCACATAGGACGAACCCTGGTGCAGGTACACCGCGCCGGGATGCACCGCGTAGCAGGCGGAACCCGGATCGACGGTGCCGAGCATCCGGCCGGAATCGGCCTCCACCACCGCGATCTGCTCGCCGCCCGAACCGCGGATGCCGACCTCGGCGTGCGGCCGGTCGCGCGAAGTCCAGTACCAGCCGCTCGTGCGGCGCCGGATGATCTTCTCCTTGACCAGATCGGCGAGCACCCCACGCGCCGCTTCACCGCCGAAGGCCGCGACCTCTGGTTCGGTCAGCGGGAGTTCGGCGATGGCGCAGGCCAGCTGCGGCCCGAGCACATACGGGTTCGACGGGTCGAGGACGGCGGCTTCCACCGGCCTGTCCAGGATCGCGGCCGGATGGTGCACGAGATAGGTGTCCAGCGGATCGTCGCGGGCCACGAAGACGACCAGTGCCGCGTCCCCCGCGCGCCCGGCCCGGCCCGCCTGCTGCCAGAACGACGCGAGCGTTCCCGGATAACCGGCCAGCACCACCGCGTCCAGCCCGGCGATGTCGACGCCGAGTTCGAGCGCGTTCGTCGTCGCCACACCGAGCAGCCGCCCGGAAAGCAAGGCCGCTTCGAGGGCGCGCCGCTCCTCCGGCAGGTACCCGGAGCGGTACGCGGCGACCGATTCCGCCAGCGCACCGTCCACTTCGGACAGAATTCGCCGCGCGCCCAGCGCCGTCAGCTCCGCGCCTCGCCGCGAACGGACGAACGCCAGCGAGCGGGCACCCTCGATGACCAGTTCGGCGAGGATCCGCGAAGCCTCCGCGCCGGCCGATCTTCGTACCGGTGCCCCGTTCTCGCCCGAAAGTTCCGACAACAGCGGGGGTTCCCACAGTGCGACCGTGCGGGCGCCGCGCGGCGAGCCGTCCTCGGTGACCGGGACGCACTCCTGCCCGGAGAGCTTCGAAGCGAACGCCGCCGGATCCGCCGTCGTCGCCGACGCGAGAACGAAGACCGGCGAAGCGCCGTAGTACGCCGCGACCCTTCGCAGTCTGCGCAGCAGCAACGCCACGTGCGAACCGAAGACCCCGCGATAACTGTGGCATTCGTCGACCACGACGAACGAGAGCCGCCGGAAGAACCGGGACCAGCGCGCGTGCGACGAGAGGATCCCGCGATGCAGCATGTCCGGGTTCGTGAACACCCAGTTCGCGTGCGCGCGGACCCAGTCCCGCTCCTCCAACGGAGTGTCACCGTCGAACGACGCCGCCCGCGCCTTCTTGATGTCCAAAGAGGACACGGAGCGCAACTGATCGGCGCCGAGCGCCTTGGTCGGCGACAGGTACAGCGCCGACGCGCGCTCGTCCTCCACCAGCGCGGACAGCACCGGCAACTGGTACGCGAGCGACTTGCCCGACGCGGTCCCGGTGGAGATCACGACGTGCTTGCCCTCGCGCGCCAGCGACGCGGCTTCCGCCTGATGCCGCCACGGCGCGTCGACGCCGCCCGCCTTCAGCGCCTCGACGACTTCGGCCGCCGCCCACTCTGGCCAGTCCACCGAATCCGCCGCCCGAGCGGGCAGCTCGGCCACATGGGTGACCGGGTACAGCGAAGCCGGGATTCCCGCCGTCGCGCGGTCGAGAAGCCGCCGCCCCTTACCGGATTCCGCCGTGCCGTCCACGTCCGGAAGCTTCGCACAGCGCACCGACAGAAACGGGCCGCCGCCGGAGGAGAACGGACGCCGGGAGGGGGCCCGGATGATCGATAAAGTGATCAGACTCACAAGGTTACGGAACGTGCGGTGGCAGGGACGGCTTGCCGCCCGCCATCCCACTACCAATACACTCCCGCAATCCACACCGTCTGTGGCGAGCGTCATGTGAGACGTACCTTGCAGTGCGACTAGCGTGACCTTCGATACAGATCCCCATGCCAGCGCACGACACGCCGGTTCCATCGGCGGATCGCTCGTTGGCCAACGGCGACGTCTCCAGGAGGACGAATGTCCCGGCAGTTCCTCGCGGCGGGCGAACTCACGCTCACCGGAGGTGGTTACACCATTGTCGGTGTAATCGCCGTGGTCGCCCTTGCCGCACTGGTCATCGGCTACGTTCTGCTCAAGGAGGTGCTGGCCGCCGGCCAGGGCACCACCAAGATGCAGGACATCGCGAAGGCAGTGCAGGAAGGCGCGGCTGCCTATCTGAAACGGCAGCGCAACACCCTCGCGATCTTCGGTGCGATCGTGTTCGTACTGCTCTTCGCCTTGCCGGCCGATGACTGGAACGAAAAGATCGGCAGGTCGATCTTCTTCCTGGTCGGCGCGGCGTTCTCCTTCGCGATCGGCTACCTCGGCATGTGGCTGGCGACGCAGGCGAACCTGCGCGTCGCGGCCGCTTCGCGCGAGTCCGGTGGTCGCGAGAAGGCGATGCGCCTGGCGTTCCGCACCGGCGGCGTGGTCGGCATGATCACCGTCGGCCTCGGCCTCTTCGGCGCCGCGGTGGTCGTCCTCGTCTACACGGGACAGGCCCCGAAGGTGTTGGAGGGCTTCGGTTTCGGTGCCGCGCTGATCGCGATGTTCATGCGTGTCGGCGGCGGTATCTTCACGAAGGCCGCCGACGTCGGCGCCGACCTGGTCGGCAAGGTCGAGCAGGGCATCCCCGAGGACGACCCGCGCAACGCGGCCACCATCGCCGACAACGTCGGTGACAACGTGGGCGACTGCGCCGGCATGGCGGCCGACCTCTTCGAGTCGTACGCGGTCATGCTCGTGGCGGCACTGATCCTGGGCAGCACCGCCTTCGGCGTGCACGGCCTGATCTTCCCGCTCATCGTTCCCGCCATCGGCGTGATCACCGCGGTCATCGGTGTCTACATCACCAAGGCCAAGGCGGGTGAAGGCGGTCTGGTCACGATCAACCGCTCCTTCTACATCTCCGCCGCCATTTCCGCGGTGCTCTCGACGATCGCGGCGTTCGTCTACCTGCCCGGTTCGTTCTCCGAGCTGACCAGTGGCGCCACGGGTGAGCCGGGCAACCCGGCGCTCATCGCGACCATCTCGGTGATCATCGGCATCGTGCTCGCGGCGATCATCCTCAAGCTCACCGGGTACTACACCGGCACCGAGTACAAGCCGGTCAAGGAGGTCGGCAAGACCTCGGAAACCGGTGCGGCGACGGTGATCCTGTCCGGTCTTTCGGTCGGTTTCGAGTCCGCCGTCTACACCGCGCTGGTCATCGGCGCGGCCGTGTTCGGCGCGTACCTGCTCGGTGGCGGCGTCGCACTGTTCGCCGTGGCGCTGGCCGGTACCGGTCTGCTCACCACCGTCGGTGTCATCGTCGCGATGGACACCTTCGGCCCGATCTCGGACAACGCGCAGGGCATCGCTGAGATGTCGGGCGACGTCGACGAAGACGCCGCGCAGATCCTCACCGAGCTCGACGCGGTCGGCAACACCACCAAGGCCATCACGAAGGGCATCGCGATCGCCACGGCGGTCCTCGCGGCGACAGCACTGTTCGGGTCCTACCAGGACGCGATCAGCAAGGCGCTGAAGTCGATCCCGGAAGCGGCCGAAGCCAGCATGTCGACGCTGAATTTCTTCGTGAACACGGTGGTCAGCCCGAACACCCTCGTCGGCGTGATCGTCGGCGCGGCGGTCGTGTTCCTGTTCTCCGGTCTCGCGGTCAACGCGGTGTCCCGTGCCGCCGGCGCGGTCGTCTACGAGGTGCGCCGCCAGTTCCGCGACATCCCGGGGATCATGGAGGGCACCACCCGTCCCGAGTACGGCCGGGTCGTCGACATCGTCACGCGCGACTCGCTGCGTGAGCTGACCACGCCCGGTCTGCTCGCGGTCTTCGCACCCATCGCGGTCGGTTTCGGCCTCGGCACCGGCGCGCTCGCCGGATACCTGGCCGGTGCGATCGCGACCGGCACCCTGATGGCGATCTTCCTCGCCAACTCCGGTGGCGCCTGGGACAACGCGAAGAAGCTCGTGGAAGACGGAAACCACGGCGGCAAGGGATCGGACGCGCACGAGGCCACCATCATCGGTGACACCGTCGGCGACCCGTTCAAGGACACCGCCGGTCCCGCGATCAACCCGCTGATCAAGGTGATGAACCTGGTGTCCGTGCTGATCGCCCCGGCGATCGTGCAGTTCTCGATCGGCGCGGACGCCAACGTCGGCGTCCGTATCGCGATCTCGCTGGTCGCGGTCGCGATCATCGTCGCCGCGATCGTCGTTTCCAAGCGTCGCGAGTCGGTTCTTTCCGACAGCCCCGCGGAAGCGAAGGCGTGACACCGTAAAAGCAGTACCCACCGGGCCCGCCACCTTTCCGTGGCGGGCCCGGTGCCGTGTCCGGGCAGGCTAATCTCTGCGCGTCACGCTGATCCTGATCCGGGGAGCCCCGCCATGAGGCGTTCGATCATCCTGTTCGCCGCCGTATTCCTGCTGGCGGGCTGCAATGGCGCCGAACCGGCCGCCGTCGCCCCGCCTTCTCCTTCTTCCGCTCCCGCGGCGGGCGGCTCTTGGATGGACGGCTTCTGTGGTTCGCTGATCGACTTCGCCAAGATCGGCGACTTCAGGATGCCCGACTTCGAGCAGGACGATCCCGCGAACGCCCGCAACGCGATGGACGAGGCCTTCGGCGTGTTCGCGCCCGGTTTCGACAACGCCGTCACCGGCTTGAAAGGGCTCGGTCAGGCGCCGAGCGCGGAAGCCGAGAGCGCGCGCAAGAGCATCGTCGACGCGCTGACGCCGATCCGGGACCAGGTCGTCGCGGCGAAGGCGAAACTGGACGCCGCGCCCAAGGACGACAAGAAGGCCACGGCGGAGGCCGCGATCGCGTTCCGGCAAATCGGGTCCGACATCAACGACATGCCGGACCCGTTCCAGCAGTTGGAAACGAACGCTTCGCTCAAGGCCTTGGCCGAGCAGGCCCCGAACTGCAAGAAGTTGCCCTCCTGACCATTCTTTTCGCCGTCTTGATCGCCCGGCGATTTGCATTGCCCACCGGTATCGGTACCGTCGGGGGCCAGCTGGGAAGTCGTGGAGTCCGGGAGGTGTTTTCGTGCGGCCGCGGTTCACCGTCCTTGCCGCGCTAGCAACAGGTATCGGGCTCGGCCTCGCCGGGTGCGGGCAGCAGCCCGCGGTGACTTCCCACGCCAGACAAGAAGGTCTCGCGACGGTCAGCGCGTCGGAGGCCGACCACACCTCCGCCTGGGCGGAGGGGTACTGCGACGCGGCGGGTGGCCTCGTACGGACGCTGGCGGCCTTGCCCAGCGTCGACCCGAGCACGCCGCAGCAGGCCTCCCGGACCTCCGGTGACCTGATGGCTTCGGTCTCCGAAGGGCTGAAGCGGACTTCCGCCGCGCTCGTGAACCTCGGTCCGGCCCCGGTCTCCGGCGGGGACACCTCGCGAACGTCCGCCGTCGCCCAGCTCGACGGCATCCGGGCCCGCGCCGACGACGCCCGCCGCCGTCTCGACTCCTCAGCCGACTCCGAGGCGACGAAAACGGCACTTCGCGACGCGAGGACGTCTCTCGACGAACTCGACCGCCTCGACCTTCTCAGGGGCCTTAACGACGTGCCTCAGCTCGCTTCGGCGAGCAGCCGGATCCCGGTTTGCCAGGATTTGGTCAAGCAACCGCGCTGAGTCACGGCGCTATCACTGGCCATGACTCGAACTTGTGTTCTATTCTGTCCGGGTGGACGGGACGATCTCGCTCTTCTCGGCGGAGGCGAGCGGGCCGGGGCTCGCCGACCTCGCCGGAGTGCTGTGCGGGCCCGGGCGGATGACGGGCTTCGGGCGGACGGCGGCACGGCTGTCCGCCGTGGTCGACGAGCCTTGGCGGGCGGGTGCCCTCGCCAGGGAATGCCGTCGGCGCGGCGTCCAGGCGCAGGTCTCGGCCGCCGAATGCGGGCGGCCACTGGTGAGAACGCCGTTCCGGGTCGATCTGCTGCCGCTCGAGCAGCGCTGGGGTCGTGGTGAAGAGAAGGTCCTGCCGGACGGGTTCCGGCTCGACGGGGCCATGTTGAGGATGTGGGCGCTGGCGGCGGGCAGCCCCCAGGGCAACGGCTACCTGCTCGCGCTCGATCCGGAGGTGCCGGAGACGCATGAGCGGCTGATCAAGGCGCTGGCCCGGCTCGGCGTCCCGGCGAAGGTACAGAAGGGTGAAGAAGCGCTGCTCCGGGTCACCGGACGGCGGCGGCTCGCGCACGTCCTTGAGCTGATCGGGGACGCGCCTGCGGGAGCCGAGCTCGCTTGGCCCAGCCTGGTGCCGGTGGTGCGCGCCGTTTGAACGTCGTGATCGCTTGGGTCGTGAGTGCGATTCGTGTTCTGGCGGACTCGTTTTGCCTGCCCGCTGGTGTGATCGGCGAGTGTGGAGGATTTGGGACGTTGAACGTCAGGGATCTTCCACGCTCGGTCTCGTTGGTGGGGGGCAGTGAACGTCCGGATCCGTTGTCGGCGGGGCCTGGTTTCGTCGTGGCCGGCATGACCTTGATCAACGGAGGATCGGGGACGTTGAGTGTCCCGGATCCTCCGTTGATCAAGGTCCGAAGCCGGGGCGACCCCACGGTGAAGGAATTGGGACGTTCAACGTCCCAATTCCTTCATCGTCGCGCCCTGGCATCCGCGGAACCGCCACCCTCGCGCAGGTCAGGCGTAGGTAGGTAAGTACCGGTCCGCTCTAACCCGAATCGCCACTCACGACCCCCGCGCGGCTGCGGCCTCACGTGACCGAGTGGACGGCACGTGTGATCAGACGGACGGCACGCGTGACCGGTTGGACGACACGCTCACCACGGGGCCCGTCGCGTGCCGTCCGTCCCGTCACGCGTGTCGTCCACTCGATCACCCGTGTCGTCCATCTGATCACGCGAGACCGCTCGACTGGAGGTGACGGTCAGCTCCGAATCGAATCGCCACTCGCGACCCGAACGAGGGTCAGGGCTTCGGCGCCTTGCAGTCCGGGTTCGCCAGGTCCAGTTCACTGTGCTTGAGGCAGGAGGTCAGCTGATAGGTCTGTTCCCCGTAGTTGATGCCCTTCCGCACCGTCACCTTCCCGGCGGCGTCGACCTCGCACGGGTTGTTCATCGTGCACCGCTGGCCGCTTTCGTTGCCGGTGTTGTTGACGCCGACGACCTTCCCGGTCGAGGTCTCGATGATCGGCGACCCCGAGGTCCCGCCGATCGTCTTGCACGCCGGGGTGTACCGGATCGAGTCCTTCCAGACCCAGTTCGCCTCGCGCAGTTCATGGACGAAGCCGTCGATGTTGCACGAGTAGATCTTCTTCCAGTACCCGGAGACCACGTCCATCGCGACACCGGCCGACGGACGGGTCGGCGAGAGCGTCAGCGGGGCGATACCGTAGGTCGACTGGATCTTGGCGTAGCTGGTGTTGAGCTGGTAGAGCGAGACGTCCGTGTCGGTCATCGTCGCGTAAAGCAGCTTCTTCGCCTTGAGCGTGCCCAGTGATGAGCGGCCGTCCTTGGACAGCAGGGTGAAGGTCCGTGATGAAGACTTGTCGACGATTACTTCTCCCGGGTCCGGGAAGCCTTCTTGCAGGCAATGCCCGTTGGAAAGGACGAGGGCCGGGTCGTCGAGGCTCGCCTCGGGCGGCTTGACCACCGACCCGGAGCAGTTCGACAACGCCACGGTGCCGGCGAAGGTGGTCGTCGCCGCCTCGGCGGGGGTAACTCCGACCAGGGCGGATGCGGTCAGCATGGCGAACAGTGTGCCGAGGAGTCGTCGAGTCACGTGGAGTCCTTTCGGGTCGGCGTGGGTATCAAGTGAAGCGTTGGCGGGCACGGTGTCACCACCGTCGAACGGAGGGTGTTCACCCCGTCACGCGGGACCCCAGGCGGACGTGTCCGACATCACGTGCTAGGTGTTGAAAGGAAACATCGACGAGGTCAGCGGCGATGCGCTGGACACACGATCGGCGGCGTGTTGCGCCACCTAGCCGGGGTCCGGACGGCGCGAGCGTGCACACTGACGGGTCGAGAGGCGGCGCGAAGGCGCCGAAGATGAGCGGAGAGCAGGACAGCGTGGCAGGAGCACGGACGAAGAAGACCGCGTCGTCGGACGACGGCGCCGGCCGTCGTCGGCTGGTGATCGTCGAGTCGCCGACCAAGGCCCGCAAGATCGCCCCGTACCTCGGCGGTAACTACGTCGTGGAGTCCTCGGTCGGACACATCCGCGACCTTCCCCGCGGCGCGGCGGACGTGCCCGCCCAGTACAAGGGTGAGTCGTGGGCGCGGCTGGGTGTCGACGTCGACAACGACTTCAAGGCGCTCTACGTCGTCACACCCGACAAGAAGTCCAAGGTCACCGAGCTGAAGGGCCTCCTGAAGGACGTCGACGAGCTCTACCTCGCCACGGACCCCGACCGCGAGGGCGAGGCCATCGCGTGGCATCTGCTGGAGACCCTCAAGCCGAAGGTCCCGGTGCGCCGGATGGTCTTCCACGAGGTCACCGAGCAGGCGATTCGCGCCGCGGCCGACAGCACCCGCGAGCTCGACGGCGACCTGGTCGACGCGCAGGAGACCCGCCGCATCTTGGACCGGCTCTACGGCTACGAGGTCTCGCCCGTGCTGTGGAAGAAGGTCATGCCGAAGCTTTCGGCGGGCCGCGTGCAGTCCGTGGCGACCCGGATCGTGGTCGAGCGGGAGCGCGAGCGCATGCGCTTCACCTCGGCGTCGTACTGGGACATCTCCGCCACGATGGACGCCGGCGCCGAGGCCTCGCCGCGCAACTTCCCGGCCAGGATGATCGCCGTCGACGGCGCGCGCCTGGCCACCGGCCGTGACTTCGGCTCGGACGGACAGCTCAAAGCGTCGAACAACGAGATCCGCGTGCTGGCCGAGGCCGACGCGGTCCGGCTGGCCGAGGCGCTGAAGAACCGTGACTTCAAGGTCGCGAGCGTCGAAGAGAAGCCGTACACGCGCAAGCCGTACGCGCCCTTCATGACCTCGACCCTGCAGCAGGAAGCGGGCCGCAAGCTGCGGTTCACCTCCGAGCGCACGATGCGGATCGCGCAGAAGCTGTACGAGAACGGTTACATCACCTATATGCGTACCGACTCCACGACGCTGTCGGAGTCGGCGATCTCGGCGGCGCGCAGCCAGGCGACGCAGCTGTACGGCAAGGAATACGTCTCGCCGTCGCCGCGCCAGTACACCCGCAAGGTGAAGAACGCGCAGGAAGCCCACGAGGCGATCCGTCCCTCGGGCGAGGTCTTTCGCACGCCGGGCCAGGTCGCGAAGGATCTGGACACCGACGAGTACCGCCTTTACGAGATGATCTGGCAGCGCACGATCGCGTCGCAGATGGCGGACGCGAAGGGCACCACGATGTCGGTGCGCATCGTCGGCACCGCCACCAGCGGCGAAGAGGTCACTTTCGCCTCTTCGGGTCGCACGATCACCTTCGCCGGGTTCCTCAAGGCGTACGTCGAGGCCGTCGACACCGAGAGCGGCGGCGAAGCGGACGACAAGCAGAGCCGTCTCCCGCAGCTGGTCAAGGACCAGGCGCTGACCGCGACCGACCTGAGCCCGGACGGGCACACCACGTCGCCGCCGGCGCGCTATTCGGAGCCGAGCCTGGTCAGCAAGCTCGAAGAGCTGGGCATCGGCCGCCCGTCGACGTACGCGTCGATCATCAAGACCATCCAGGACCGCGGCTACGTGTGGAAGAAGGGTTCCGCGCTGGTGCCCTCCTGGGTCGCGTTCGCCGTGATCGGCCTGATGGAACGGCACTTCGAGCGGCTGGTCGACTACGACTTCACCGCCGGCATGGAGGACGAGCTCGACCGCATCGCCGCCGGTGCCGAGCACCGGACGCAGTGGCTGTCGAAGTTCTACTTCGGCGGCGACATGGGCGTCGACGGTTCCGTCGGCCGTCTGGGTGGTTTGAAGAAGCTGGTCGGCTCAGGCGTCGAGGACATCGACGCCCGTGAGATCAACTCGATCCCGCTGTTCAGCGACGCCGACGGGCACACCGTCGTCGTGCGCGTCGGCCGCTACGGCCCGTACCTCGAGCGCGAGGTCGACGGGACGTCGCAGCGGGCGAACCTGCCCGAGGACCTGCCGCCGGACGAGCTGACCCCGGCCATCGCGGAGAAGCTGTTCGCGACGCCGCAGGAAGGCCGTGTGCTCGGCAAGGACCCGGTCAGCGGGCACGAGATCGTGGCGAAGGAAGGCCGCTTCGGCCCGTACGTCACCGAGCTGCTGCCCGAGCCGGAGCCGCTGCCCGAAGGCGCGACAGCCGCGCAGAAGAAGGCCGCCAAGGCGAAGCAGCCGAAGCCGCGTACGGGTTCGCTGTTCAAGTCGATGTCGATCGAGACGATGAACCTCGAAGACGCGCTGAAGCTGCTTTCGCTGCCGCGCGTGGTCGGCAAGGACCCGGAATCCGGCGACGAGATCACCGCGCAGAACGGGCGCTACGGGCCGTACCTGAAGAAGGGCACGGACTCGCGTTCGCTGACCACCGAGGATCAGCTGTTCTCGATCACGCTCGAAGAGGCACTGAAGATCTACTCGGAGCCGAAGCAGCGTGGCCGGTCCGCGACCGCGAAGCCGCCGCTCAAGGAACTGGGCGACGACCCGGTGTCCGGTAAGCCGATGGTGGTCAAGGACGGCCGCTTCGGTCCGTACGTGACCGATGGCGAGTACAACGCGACGCTGCGGAAGTCGGACAGCATCGAGGAGCTGACCGCCGAGCGTGGTGCCGAACTCCTGGCGGAGAAGCGCGCGAAGGGCCCCGCGCCCAAGCGCAAGGCTCCGGCGCGGAAGCCGGCGGCGTCGAAGACGGCGGCCACCAAGACGACAGCGGCCAAGAAGACCGCCGCGACCAAGACCGCCGCGTCGAAGACAACAGCTGCGAAGACGACAGCGGCGAAGAAGCCCGCTTCGCGCTCGACAGCCACGAAGACGAAGTAGCTCTCGTACCGCAAGTGTCATGAGGGGTCCCCTTAGGACGAAATCTGTCCGAAGGGGACCCCTCATGACATTCGGCGAGGCGGGGCGGGACAGCGACCGGCGAGAAGCGCGGTCAGGAACCCAGGCCCGCCCAGAAGCCGCACCGGTGATCGACGTAGTGATCGACCGGCCGGACAGCGTCCGGCGCGAGTGACAGCACGACACCGGAATCCCACCGCGGCGAACCGGCGGCGTTCGGATCATCCGTGTGCATGAAGCTGGTCCAGTACGCGATCATCTGCTCCGACAACCGTTTCTGCTCCGGCCGCAGCGGCAGTTCCTGGCCGTGGAGTTCGAAGAGGTAAGCCAGGTCGAGCGCGTGCGCCGCGCCGTGCGGCAGGCCCGGTGCCTCGATCCCGTTGACATTGGGCGCGTTCTTGTCGTCGAACTCGTACGCGTACACAGGAGTTCGCTTCGCCAGCAGCTTGTTCCCCTCGGCGGTCGGGCACGCCCAGGAGCGATCGGTGGTGACGGTCGCCCAGGCCATGGCGGGGGATTCGTAGTCCCGTGACGGATACTTCGCACCGACCTCGCCCGCGTGCTCGCCGAAGGACGCGCGCAGGAATTCCTGATAGCGCTCCTCGGTGATCGGCTTGTACAGGGCGACGCCCGCGATGAACGACCGCATCTCGTCGTGCGTGCCGCCCGAAATCACCGGCACCCGGTGGAAAGCGCCCAGCCGCACCGCTTTCGCCGGATCGAGGGGGAGCAATGGGGTGCCGTAGGTCAGATGGTTTGAGAACGTCTGCGTGTGTTTCATCAGGTCGGCGGCGGGGAGACGGCGGAGGCAGCCGATCGCGTCCGGGCCCGTGCAGCCGTGGTTCGCGGCCGCCGCGGCGCCGTCCGCCTCTGTCTTGGCCAGCGGGGAGTACGGCGTCTGCGCGGGCTGATTCGGGATCAGACCACCGTCGGGCCAGTCCAGCAGGCAGGAACCGGACATGATCGCGGCCTTGTCGAAGAGCCCGGCCGACGCGGGCGACGTGAGGAGCGCGCAGCTGCTCATCCCGCCCGCGGATTGCCCGGCCACGGTCACGTTCCGCGGGTCCCCGCCGAACGACGCGATGTTGCGCTGGGTCCAGCGCAACGCGGAAAGCTGGTCCGCCAGGCCGAAATCACCGGATCCGGCGAGCCCGGGAAGTCCGAAGTAGCCGAAGACGCCGAGACGGTAGTTCACCGTCACCACGACGACGTCGCCTTGATCCGCCAGGCGTTGCGCGCCGTAGTGGCTGCCCGCGTCCATGGTGTAGCCGCCGCCGTGCAGCCAGACCATCACCGGCAGGCGGCGGTTTCCCGCGTCGCGTGGCGCGGTGACGTTCAAGAAGAGACAGTCTTCGTCGCCGCCGGTGGCCTGAGGACAGACGTTTCCCGGTTTCGTCGCGTCGGCGACGCCCCTCCACGGTTCCGGAGGCCGCGGCGGCTTCCAGCGATCCTCGCCGACGGGTGGCGCGGCGTACCTGATGCCGCTGAACGTCCGGACCTGTCCGGATTCGGCGCCGCGGACGGCTCCCGCGTCGGTGCGCACGACGAGCGGATCCGCGGGCGCGACGATCGTGAGAAGGCCGGTGACGAGTGCCAGCAGGAGATGCATGAGATGTCCTTTCAGTGATCGGCGAGACGACGCCACAGTCCGACGTGGCGGAAATAGAGGTGCTGGAGCACCTGGACGACGACGAACGTGACGCCGTACAGCGCGGCGCCGAGAGCGGGAACGGCGTCGACAGGGAGGGCGTACGCCATCAGGACCCGACCGGCGGCGTCGGCGAGCAGGGCGACTCCCCACAGGACGGTCGCGACCCGCCAGGCGCGCCGGAACCAACCGTGCCGCGGCCAGAGCTCGTTCCATTCGGTGACGCGCAAGGTGTCCGCCCACGGGCTCTTCGCGAGCATCGAACGGCCCATGCCGAACGCGAGCGGCCTGGTGAACAGCAGCGAGATGAGGAACGCGGCGCCGACCGCCCCGGTGAACCAGCCGGCCTTCGCCAGCATGAACCGGGGGCTGCCGGTGACGAACGAGACGCCGACGCTCACCGCGAAGATCGCCAGCACGAAGATCGCGAGAGTGTCGATCGAGCGACGCCGGATCGCCCGGTACAGCACGAAGGCCACGGTCGGCAGAGCGCACAGAGCGAGTGCGGGCAGCGCTCCGACACCGAGGCCGCGCAACACGTAGTAGCCCGCGAGGGGCACCACGACTTCGAGGAGCACCACACCCCACTGGCGGATCGCGGGAGTCACGTCGGCCGCCTGGTCGCGAGGTCGAACAGGGTCACCAGTTCTTCGGCGTAGGAGGTCAGGTCGATCGTCGGTTCGCCCGCGAGCAGGAACACCGGTCCCTCCACGGAACGGCGGATGGTCGTCGCCATCACCCGGACGTCGAATTCGCGGAACTCGCCGCTTTCCTGGCCCCAGCGCAGGATGCGTTCCACCGGTTCGAGCGCCGCCTGCTCCGTCGACGCGTCGAAGTCGAGCGCGCCGCCGAGGAAGATGTTCAGCAGGGCCCGCATCCGGGTCGGCCGCGCGGCGGCGAACTCCAGGTTCGCCTCGATGTAGGTCCGTAGCGCCGAGCTCGCGGACGACGGCTCGCTCATCCGCTCCGTCATGAACGCGCCGATCTCGCCGAAGACGTCTTCGAGGACCGTGCGGACCAGTTCCTCCTTGTTCGCGAAGTGGTACGAGATCAGCCCGGTGCTCGACAACTTCGCCTCCTTCGCGATCTGAGCGAACGACGCCTTGGCGTAGCCGAGGCTCGCGATCGTCTCGATGGCCGCGGCCACGATCTGTGCGCGCCGGGCACTCTCGGTGAACGACTTCGCTTTTGCTTGCATGAGCAGAAAATAGCTCACCCGAGCAAAACTGTCGACCGCCGACCGCTCACCGACCGCTCGCAGACCCGTCTCACCCGTTCGAACAAAAGTTCTAAAAATTGTCGGTACCAGGGTGTTCAATGGTCAGGTGAGCATTTCAACGACCGCTGTCTTCGACGTCATCGACGAGGTCATCGCCCCGCTGGCGGCCGAGGTCCCGGAGCGTCCATCGGTGATGGAGTTCTACGACCCGGAGCTCGCCGTGCCGCCGGTGCTGGCCGACGAGGAGCCGACTCCCGGGCTCACCCTGGCCGAGGAGGTGGAGCAGTACACCCGGTTCGTGAGCGGGATGGCGACCATCGGGCTGGCCCCCGGCGGTGAGGTCACGCCCGAAGCCGTCGGGCTGTATCGCGCGCTGCGCGGCGGGTTCATCCGCGGCGTGGTGACCGGGGTCTTCCCGTCGCGCGAGGAGCCATGGGAGGTCCGGTTCTTCGGCGACGAGGACTACACCACGGTGCTGAACAAGCTCGGCAAGCGAGCGCGGCTGCGGTCCGGTTTCCTCAGCGCGCTGCCGGGCTGGGTGTTCGACGGGCTGCCCGACCACCCGACGGGACCGGGCGAGACCGTGCGCATCGAGACGGACGTGGACGGGTTGATCCCCGTGAAGGCCCGCGAGGCCGTCGAGGTGATCCGTGAGGGCGCTTCGCGGCCGCGGCACGGCACGGTCCTCGTCGATCTCGCGGTGCGGAACTCCATCCTCGCCGAATACCCGCACGGCGCTTTCGGCCTGGTGGACAACGACCTCGGCCGGTACCAGTTCAGCGCGGCGATGAACGGTGAAGGGCGCTGGACGCTCACCTGGGGCCCGGCCAGCCGGTCGATGGCCGAGCAATGGATCGTGAAGGCGGTGCAGAACCATGCGTGAACCGACCACGGTGAAGGAACTGATGAGGCGCGCCGCCGAGCCGGTGCTGCGCGCGGTGCCCGAGCGCCGGAGCGTGTACCTGGGCTACGACCCGGAGATCACCGACGACGAGATCCGCCGTCTGTGCCCGTCGTACGACGAGCCGGCGGATCTCGTCACCCAGGCCGAGCGGTACGCGGCCAAGGCGGCGATGCTCGAAGAAGCCGGGCTGATGGAGAACGGCGAGATCCATCCCGCCGCGCTCCGGATGCACGGCGTGATGCTGCGGGGTTCGGTGCGAGGCGTGCTCACCGGCGTTTTCGCGTCCGCGCCCCGCGCGGTGCGGGTCGATTGCTACGGCGACGGGCAGCAGGCCGTCGTCTGGCGGATGCGGTCGGGGCGGCGGACCACGTTCAGCCTGAGCGACTTCGGTGAGCTGGGCGCCCGCGTTTTCGGCGGGCTCCCGCACGTTCCCGCCGGTGGGACGGAGCCGATGCGCATCAGGATCGACGGGCACGGCGTGCCGCTGCCCGGTCAGGACGAAGAGGTCGGCCTGGTCGGGGACACGCTCAGCAGGCCAAGGACCGGGACGGCGATCCTCGACCTGGTCGCGTTCGGCGGGCTGAACGCCGAGTACCCGGACTACGGATTCGTGATCGTCGACAACGATTTGGGGAGGTTCGTGTTGTACGCCGCCCCTTCCGAAGGGTGGCTGATGTTCGGTGGAATGGACCGCCGGGCATTGGCGGGCTGGCTGCACGAGGCGGTGGACATGAGCCGGACGTAGCCGCTGGGACGAGGGGGCGGAATGGATCTGGATCGGCGGGCGGCCGACGCGTGGTTCCGGCGGCGAGGGTTGCCGATGGTCATCCACCGGCGGAGGCGTGGAGCAGGCATGTTGCGCCGTTCCACGCCCGGTCTGGTGTTCCTGTGCCTGCTCGACCTGCTGCTGGCCGGGTTGCTGAAGCTGCTCGACGTCCCCGAAGACGTGATCGAGGCCCGGATGCGGGAAAGCGGTCTCGCGTACGTCCTCGGGGTGCTCGCCTTGACGTTCGCCGTGGTCGTGGTCCCGGTGATCGCCGGCCGCCTGATGGTGAAGCTGCTCCGGGCGTTGAACCGCACCCGGGTCCGGCTGGCCGTCATGGCGGCGACGATCGGGTTCTGGGTGCTGGTGCTGCCGCTCGGCGAGCGGCTCACCGGGCTGGTGTCCTGGGATCGCGCGTTGTGGGTGGCCGTGCTCACGAACCTCGTCGCGCTGGCCGTGCTGATGCTGCTGGTGCGGATCGGTGTCGGCTCGATCCTGACCTGGGCGGCGCGCAGCGCGGTCGCGCAGGTCAGGGCCATCGGCACGCTCGCGTCGAGGGCGTTGCCGCTGCTCTTGCTGGTGGTGATGTTCAGCTTCTTCACCGCCGAGCTGTGGCAGGCCGTCGAAGGGCTGGACCCGGGGCGGCTGTGGCTGGTGATCGGCTTCCTCGTGCTGATCGGCGCGGTGTTCCTGGCCTCGATGCTGTCCGACGAGATGAAGGAGCTGAAGTCCTGGACCGTGGAGCCGGGGGCGGCCGTCCTGCGCGGCACGCCGTTCGACGACGACGCGCCGTTGGATGACGACACCGCGCCGGTGCGGCGTCGGCGCGCGCTCGCGAAGACGGAGCGGCTGAACATCGCCTTGGTGCTGTTCTTCGCCCAGGCGGTGCAGATCGTGGCGTTCGGCGTGCTGGTGTTCGCCTTCTTCATCGTGTTCGGGGTGCTGATCCTGCGGCCGGAGGTCGTGACGGAATTCGCCGGCAGGCAATCGGCGCCGGGGACACTGCTGGGCGTCCCTCTTCCGGTGAGTTCCGCGCTCGTCAACGTCTCCCTTTTCCTTGCCGTTTTCTCCGGTTTGTACTTCGCCGCGTCGACGGCGACGGATGCCCGTTACCGGCGTTCTTTCTTCGAGCCCCTGCTGGAAGATGTGAAGATCAGCCTCGCGGCGCGTGACATTTATCTGGCCCATTGGGCGGATGTGCGGCGGGCCGAGGTGGTTACCCTTGAAGCAGAGGACATTCCGTAGTGAGGTGGTCACCATGAGCGGGAAGGGCGGAACCCCCTTCTTCGATGCCCCCGACGTCGTGAAAGCCGATGGCACTCAGGCAGATCCTCCGGCCGACAGGTTCGCCGACCCCCTGTCCGGGCTGGTCACGACCGGCACGGCGGCGCAGGCGAACCCGTCGGTGGACGCCGACGAGGTCCGCGTGCAGGTACCGGGGCCGGTCCAGCACGACCCCGAAGTGGTGAGCAGGATGGTCAACGCGGCGATGCTCGCGGACGATCAGCCCGCCGAAAGCCCCGGCCCCGAGCAGACAGCGGACCAACCGCCGTCCAAGATCGTCAGCACCGTGGGTGAGCAAGGCGCTGCTCCGATCGGGATCCTGCCCCAACAGCGCACCTGGCCGTCGAGGCCGTCCCAGCTGATCCGTCAGCCACGCCGGTTGAAGCAGGAAGAGCCCGCAGAGGTCGACGAAGAGGCCGAGGTCGAAGTACGGCGTGCCAAGCGATCCATGCAGATGCCACGGATCGGCAAGCCGTCGTCGAACACCGCCGGCGTGATGATCGCGATCGCCCTCATGATCGTCTTCGCCGTTCTCGCCATCCAGCTGCTGGCCAGCCTGTTCAGTAGCATCGCGGGGATCTTCGGGTAACCCGTCCGGCGGTAGCGCCGGACGGGGCCGTCCGCCCTCACCTCGCCCATCGGGATACCCTGGCCATACGGTCGGGGGACTCGGCGTTGACCCGGGTCGCTCCCGGCGTCGCGTGACTAGTGGGGTGGGCGTATCAGCGAGGGCGTGCGGTCGGTGCCCGAAGCGGGCACCGGTGAATCGACGGGGCGAGACGCTTCCACCATGCACCGCGTGCGGCGGGTGCTGGCGATCAAGCCGTTCCGCCGGATCTGGGGTGTCTCGTACCTGTGCAGCGTCGCGGACTGGCTGAATCTGCTGACGCTGACCGGCCTGGTCACCAAGCTGACCGACAGCTACGCCGCGCAGAACTTCGCGTTCGTCGGGGTCGTGCTGACCTCGCTGCTGCCGGGGCTGCTGTTCGCCCCGCTCGGCGGGCTGCTCGCCGACCGGTTCGACCGGCGCAAGGTGATGGTGCTCTGCGACCTCGGCCGGTGCGGGTTCCTGCTGTCGATCGCTTTCGTCGGCACCCCGTGGTGGGTGTTCGTCGGGAACTTCCTGGTCGGCTGCTGCGCGATGATGTGGATCCCGTCGAAGGACGCGGCGGTGCCGAATCTGCTGCGACGGCCGGACCAGGTCGAGACGGCCAACCAGCTCGGCATGGTGATGACCTACGGCCTCGCGGTGATCACCGCGGCCGGGGCGAACGCCGTGCTCACCGGCAGCAACACCACGTTCCACTTCTTCCAGGGTGACGCCCAGCTCGGCATCGCGAAGGTCGCCGTCGTCATCACCGGTCTGCTGTACCTGACCAGCGCGATCGTGATCGCCACCCGGATCCCCGAACTCTCGCTGCGCAATGTCCACGCGGTCGAGAAACCCAAGGTCAAGGCGGCCGACGAGGAGAAGTTCGGCTTCCGTCAGATGATCGCCGACGGCGCCCGCTTCGTGCGGACGACGCCCTTGGTGCGCGGTCTGATGATCGGCGCGTTCGGCGCTTTCGCCGCCGGCGGCGCGGTGATCGGTTCGGCCAAGCCGTACTCGTCGAGCCTGCTCGCCGGTGACGCGGCGTTCAACCTCCTGGTGCTCGCCGTCTTCCTGGGACTCGCCACCGGGATGGCCGTGGCCCCGAAGCTCGCGCGGCGGCTCGCGCACGATCGGCTGTTCGGCATCTCGATCGTCGCCGCGGGTCTGTGTCTCGTCGTCGTCGCGCTGTCTCCGCACCTCGCCGTCTCGCTGGTCGCGGTCGCCGCTGTCGGGGTCTGGGCCGGGACGGCCTTCCTGACCGGTGTCACGATCATCGGTTCGCGGATCGAGGATTCCATCCGCGGCCGGATCAACGCGATCTACCAGTCGCTGATGAAGATCGTGCTGTTCGGCTCGACGATCCTGGTGCCGGTGCTGATCAGCGCGGTCCAGACGACCGAGGTCGAGTTGTGGGGCAGCAGGATCACGATCGACGGCACGCGGCCGGTGATGATCGGTGGCGGGGTCCTGGCGCTGCTCGCCGGCATCTTCGCGTACCGGCAGATGGATGACAGGCGGGCCGAGCCGATCCTCGCCGACCTCCGCAACGCGCTGCGCCGCAGCCCGCGCAGGGTGAACGGGCTGCTGATCGCGCTGGAAGGCACGCGGGCGATCAACACCGAGAAGCAGGCCGAGCGGCTGGCCGAATGGCTGCGCGGGGGTACGCGTCCGATCGTGCTGGCGGCCGACCCGGCGCTGGACGACCAACGGCTCGCGAAGCTCGTCTCCGGTGCTTCGCTTTCCGGCGCGCGGGCGCAGGCGCTGGCCGCCGCCGCGGTGCGGGCGGACATCGTCGAACGGGACATCCAGCCCGCGCTCGACGCCGGTTCCGTGGTGGTGATGGAGCGGTTCGTGGATTCGCCGCTGGCGCATCTGTCCGCGGTCGCCGGGCTGGACAGCCAGGAGCTCGAAGGGCTCGCGGACTGGGCGACCGGCAGGTTGCGGCCCGACATCACCGTTCTGCTCGACGCCGATCCCGGCACGGTGATGCGGAAGTCGGAGTCGCTGGACGCGCAGTGGCGGGTGCAGCATCTGCTGTCGGAGATGGCCGCCGCCGACCCGGAGCGGTATGTGGTGGTCGACGCGGAAGGCACCGAGGAAGAAGTGAGTGACCGGGTGCGGACCGCGGTCCGCGCGGTGCTCGTCGGCAGGCTCGCCGGGATCGCCCCGGCGGAGGAGAAGGTCGAGGCATGACGGAAGCCCCTGTGCTGATCGGTGTCTGGAAGCAGCTCGTCGGCCAGGAGCCCGCCGCGCGCACGCTTTCGTCGGCGTCGACGGCGGCCGCGAGGATCATCGAGAACCAGCCTGTCGCGCCGGGGGCGATGACGCACGCCTGGCTGGTCACCGGTCCTCCCGGTTCGGGGCGCTCGACCGCCGCGAGGGTCTTCGCGGCGGCGTTGCAGTGCAGCACGGGGACGGGCTGCGGGGAATGCCCTGGCTGTCGCACCGTGATCGCCGGTACGCACGCCGACGTCAAGCTCGTCGCGCCGGAAGGCCTCTCGATCTCCGTCGCCGAAATGCGTTCGCTGGTCCAGGCCGCCGCGCGCCGCCCGACCACCGGGCGGTGGCAGGTGGTGATCATCGAGGACGCCGACAGGCTGACCGAAGGCGCGTCGAACGCGCTGCTGAAGGCCGTCGAGGAGCCGCCGGACCGCACGGTGTTCCTGTTGTGCGCGCCGTCCGATCACCCGGACGACGTCTCGGTGACGATCCGCTCGCGGTGCCGTCTGGTGACGCTGAGGACGCCGCCCGCCGAGGCGATCGCGCGGGTGCTGGTGGAACGGGACGGCATCGATCCGGAACGTGCGCGGTGGGCCGCTTCGGTCTCGAGTGGACATGTCGGCCGTGCGCGGCGTCTCGCCACGGACGAGGCGGCCCGGCAGCGGCGGGCGACCGTGTTGCGGATCCCGCTCGGCCTGCGCCGTCCGTCCGATGTGTTCACCTGTGCCGATCAGCTGATCAGCGCGGCCGAGGCGGAC
This sequence comes from Amycolatopsis thailandensis, assembly GCF_042723255.1. Classification (NCBI taxonomy): domain Bacteria; kingdom Bacillati; phylum Actinomycetota; class Actinomycetes; order Pseudonocardiales; family Pseudonocardiaceae; genus Amycolatopsis; species Amycolatopsis thailandensis. Next base: position 790 of record NZ_JBHXJK010000053.1, on the reverse strand, counting down.
GCGGGTGAGGAGAGCAAGGTCCGCGACGAGGCCGAACGTTCCGAGCTCCGCACCGCGATGGGCGGTGACGGCACCGGGAAGGGTGTCGCCGGGGCGAAACGAGCCGCCGAAGCCGCGGTGAAGCAGCTTGAGAAGCGTCAGAAGTCACGCGCGACGCGGACCCAGCGGGACACGCTCGATCTCGCGCTGGTGGACCTGGCCGCGTTCTACCGGGATGTGCTCGTGACCGCGAGCGGCGCGGCGGGCGCGACGCTGAATCACCCCGACCACGCTTCGGAAATTTCGCAGGCCGCCTCCGCCTGGGCGCCCGACTCGATCCTGCGGCGCCTCGAAGCCGTCCTGGGCTGCCGCGAGGCCATCGACCTGAACGTGAAGCCGAGGATCGCCGTCGAAGCCATGGTCACCACCCTGCGTCAAGGCTGACCAGCCCCCGCACCCGCCCTCGACACCCCTACCCCAGCCCCCCGCCCATCCCAGGGGGGCGTCCCCGAGTCCAGTTTACCGGGGGAAGGGGCGGAAAAGTGCTGGTCGGGCGAGTTGTCCACAGGTAGGGGCGGTTGTGGACAAGTGCTGTGGGTAAGTGAAGAGGATTCGGGTGTGAAGGGGTCGTGCCCCCAATGTGGCATTGGAGACGTTCGATGTCCCCAATGCCACATTGGGGGCAGCGCGTGGCAGGCCTGAAAGGCCCTTTAAGTCCCCGAAGGGGAACCCGGGCTAGGGGTCGCGAGACCCCGAGGGCGAGTACGTGAAGGCCCCCTTCACTGCGCCTAGCGCAGTGAAGGGGGCCTGG